>JAZGFF010000119.1:0-16089 GCA_036479095.1 Rhizobiaceae bacterium
CCGCTGCAATCCCGTTTTTAAGGGACCCCCAAACCAACCTCTCGTGGGTCAATATTTCAAGATGAACATCCTCTAATGGTTCCACATCGCAAGTGATAATGGCCATATCCAGCTGTTTTTGGCGTACTTTACTCAGTAAATTAGACGTCGAGTCGACCACTACATCTACCGTTATACCCGGGTGGCTATCGGCAAAGCGGCGTAACATCACTGGCAAGTAGCGCTCTGCGGCATCGTCCGGTGCCCCAAGCCTGACCACACCAGCCACATCGGGAGTAATGAATTTTGCAACTATCTCACGGTTCATCGCGAGCACCCGACGCGCATGAATGAGCAGTAGATCGCCGTCATCGGTCAGCTTTACCGATCGCGAATCCCGTTCAAATATTGGTTTTCCCAGCAGTTCCTCCATCCGCTTTACCTGCATGGAAACGGCTGAGGGTGTCCGATAAACTACTTCAGCGGCGGCAGAAAAGTTACCAGTCTCTGAAATCACCACGAGGGTTTTCAGCAGATCCATCTCAAGCAATGGCAATTGCGGCATATGATGAGAGTTCATATCGGGTCTCCAAGTAAGGTAAAACAGACTTATCAAATAATTTGATAGATATTATCAAATCTATTCGTTTGATTGAACCATAAAATTGCAGCATTGTCTACGAGTGAACGAAACTTTCTAACCGAAACTATTAAGGAGAATGAAAATGAGTACCCAAGACACACCATACGACACTTGCCATCCAGTCGCACAATCCAAGAGTTTTGGGGGAACTCTTGGTAACATCTTGAAGAAAAATTGGAGAGATTTTGCAACCCATATGCAATTACGCCAACAGCGCCGGATTGATCGCCAAGCATTTCGCTATATGCTGACTTTAGAAAATCGTATCCTCAAAGACATTGGGATCGATAGGGAAGATGTAAATTGGGCAAACCGGTTGCCACTCGATCGAATTGCTTCGCGGGAGTTAGAAAAAGTGGCGCGGCAGAACAAGACAGTGATCTGAAGATACAACTTGTTGTTTGAATTCGTTAGCCTTTGGGCTTGCTGCATCCTTCTCCCCTGCTTTGTCCTGAGTGGGGGAGAAAAGCGTTTCAAGCACTTATTTCCAAAACACCTCAAACCCTGGGTCAAACACTGTCACCGGCCCCGCACCTGTCTCTATTTGAGATGGGAAACGCACCGCTTGTTCCTGTTTCGTGAGAGTCAATGTTTCCGTGTTGACGGGCAGGCCGTAGAATTTTGGCCCATTGATCGAGGCGAAGTTTTTGAGCTGGTTCAGCGCCTCCTCCTCCTCAAATACATGAGCTAACAGGCTCATCGTATTGATTGATGTGAAGCACCCGGCACAACCGCAAGCGTTTTCTTTCGCTTGCGTAGGGTGTGGGGCGCTGTCAGTGCCAAGAAAAAACCTAGCGTCACCTGAGGTGGCAGCTTTACGTAAAGCAAGACGGTGCTTCTCACGCTTGGCAACTGGCAAACAATAATAATGGGGATGGATACCGCCAACCAGCAAGTGGTTGCGGTTGATGATCAAGTGATGGGTCGTAATCGTTGCGCCTAGCCCCTTGGGGTTATCCAGTACATAATCCACCCCTTCTTGCGTGGTCACATGCTCCATCACCACTTGGAGAGCTGGAACTCTTTTCCGTAAGGGATCAAGCACGGTTTCAATAAAAACGGCTTCGCGATCAAAGATATCAATCTCAGGATCTGTTACTTCCCCGTGGACACAAAGCGGAAGGCCTATTTCAGCCATCCTCTCGAGCACGGGGAGCACTTTTTCAAAATCTTTCACTCCAGAATCAGAATTCGTAGTCGCGCCAGCAGGATACAGTTTTAGAGCTTTAATCAGGCCGGATTTTGCCCCCTGCTCGACATCATCGGGATTTGTCGTTTCGGTTAAATACAAAGTCATCAAAGGTTCAAATCGCATTCCGTTGGGAATAGATTGAAGAATGTGGTTTCGATATATTTCAGCATGGGCTGAAGTGACAACAGGAGGCACTAAATTTGGCATAATGATTGCGCGAGAAAAATGACGGGCAGAATATTCAATGATGCCCTCGAGCATTGCGCCGTCACGCAAATGCAAATGCCAATCATCCGGTCTTGGAATTGTAATCTTGTTCATTCGTCCTGCATAAAGAAAATTATTACTTCTCGGTAGGGGGTAGTTTCGATGTCCCCAATCATAAACTCAAAAAAAAGGCCGTCTTGTGAAAGACGGCCTTGGTATTCGATATGATCATCCAGCTTAGCTGTTGCGTGATAGATGCGGATTACGCTTTGAATTGCTTCTCCGTGAGGGTGTTTTAACTGTGCTCTCAACTTCGTTTTCTAAATAGAGGTTAAAGTTGATTAGTTTTGTAAATTTTCGGATTTCTTGAAACATGATGTTCCTTTCTGAATTCCCGACACTTTTGGGAGGAGTGAGAAAAGGTCGGATGTTTGAATCACTTCTGCCCTTAAGTAGGTATTTAACGGCAAGGTTCAACACTAACGAAGAGCGTGGTTAAACTAAGGCAAAGGTATCCCTGTCGGTGTCAAAAACCGCACCGGATTTACCAGCCAATTGACGTGGTTGCATCGTCAACCTAGAACAATGATTGATTTATCAGACTTACGAACGTTCCCATGTCACACAATACATTCGGCCATCTTTTTCGTTTTACAACCTGGGGTGAATCTCATGGTCCGGCTTTGGGTTGCGTTGTGGATGGTTGCCCTCCTGGGTTAAGCATTTCGGAAGCTGAAATTCAGGGATTTCTAGACAAGCGAAAACCGGGGCAATCAAAATATACTACGCAAAGGCGTGAGGCTGATGAAGTGCGAGTACTTTCTGGGGTGATGCCACAAGAGGATGGTTCGTGGCTGACAACAGGCACCCCTATTTCAATGATCATCGAGAACACAGATCAAAGATCAAAAGATTACACCGATATAGCTAAACGCTATCGCCCCGGACATGCAGATTTTACCTATGATGCGAAATACGGCCTTCGAGACTATCGCGGTGGTGGACGCTCTTCTGCTCGCGAAACCGCAGCAAGGGTAGCAGCTGGAGCAATTGCCCGCAAAGTAATACCCCAGGTGAGCATTCGCGCTGCGCTCGTACAAATGGGCCCCCATAAAATCGACCGATCACGGTGGGATTGGGATGAGGTGAATAGGAACCCATTTTTTTGCCCTGACCCGGTGATGGCAAAGGAGTGGGCGAAGGAGCTCGACCAAATTCGTAAATCTGGATCATCAATCGGCGCAGTCATCGAAGTTGTGGCCAATGGAGTTCCATCTGGATGGGGGGCACCCATTTACGCTAAGCTTGATCAAGATATCGCCAGTGCATTGATGTCGATCAATGCGGTTAAAGGCGTCGAAATTGGCAATGGATTTGAAGCCGCAGCAATCACCGGCGAAGAGAATGCCGATGAAATACGCTTAGACGCTGGTGGCAATCCGAAATTTTTATCCAACAATGCGGGCGGCATTTTAGGTGGTATATCCTCCGGCCAACCAATCGTTGCACGCTTCGCCGTTAAACCAACTTCTTCGATATTAACCCCGCGCCAATCCATCACTTCTCAAGGAGAAGAGGTGGATGTGATGACCAAGGGGCGCCATGACCCTTGCGTTGGGATACGGGCTGTGCCAATTGGCGAGGCGATGATGGCTTGCGTTCTGGCGGACCACTACCTTCGCCATCGTGGGCAAATGGGCGAACATTAATTAGGGCAAAATAGTATGACGAGTGATATGGAACGAGTTGCTGAAGCAATTCGGGCATTTGAAAATGGTGAGATTGTGGTTGTCATGGATGATGATGACCGTGAAAATGAAGGCGATCTGATTGTCGCTGCGGTGCATTGTACTCCTGAACATATGGCAATGATTGTGCGCCATACTTCAGGCATTGTCTGTGCCCCGATGCCCGCATCAGAAGCACGCCGTTTGAACCTTGCACCGATGGTGGCTGAAAACGACGCCCCCCACTCTACGGCTTTTACTGTGAGCGTGGACTATAAACATGACACAACAACCGGGATTTCAGCTGAGGATCGGTGTTCAACGGTTCGAGGTTTGGCCAACCCAAATTCAGGCGCAAACGATTTCGTCCGCCCCGGCCATATCTTTCCCCTAGTCTCACGCGAAGGTGGCGTGTTGATGCGCTCTGGCCACACCGAAGCAGCAGTCGATCTGTGCAAGCTGGCTGGACTGCCACCGATTGGTGTCATTTCTGAACTGGTTAATGACGATGGCACCGTGATGCGAGGGCCGCAAATCAACGCATTTGCTGAAGAAAAAGACCTTAAAACAATAACGGTCGCTGACCTTATTGCCTATCGCCAGCGCCGTGAAAAACTGGTCGACCGGGTCGAAGAATTCAATATCACAACAGCTGCAGGCCCTGCCAAAGCTGTGACCTACACCACCCAGTGGGATGCCATGCAGCAGCTCGCAGTTGTCTTTGGGGATATTCGCGATGGCCAAGATGTATTGGTGCGCCTTCATGTTGAAAGTGTAATCAATGATGCTTTTGGCGGCTCATCTGCACTTGCTGATCATATGGCAACGATCGGGAAGGAAGGACGCGGTGTGGTAATCTATTTACGTGAGGGTTCTGTTGGGGTTGCCCATTTTGGTAATCATGGAGAAGATCATAATGCGGATGGCCCCGCGCCGCGAAATGACCCAGCCTATGGGGAAGAGCGTGAGGACCATGGCACAGCGCAAAGCCGCCAAGAAGAATGGCTTGAAATTGGGCTTGGAGCGCAAATTTTGAAAGACTTAGGGGTAAGCTCAATAAAATTGCTTGCCTCAAAAGAACGACATTATGTTGGTTTAAGTGGGTTTGGAATTGAGATTACGGATACGATTATCGTCGATGGCTAAACTCGCATTTTACGTGCTAATTACGTTTTTCTTAGTCACGATGAATGCGGCTAACGGTAGCGATTGGCATGGGCAAAGGGTAACAACTCCCCTTCCTTTGAGCCTCCATACTTTAGCAGAAAATGGACTGCCGGATGGGGGCATTGCGATCGCCAGTCCTGAGCACAAAATACATTCGGCGTGGTATTCAAAACCAACGACAAGGTATGGCCACGGTATCCTAGGGGATGCGATTGAGGCGGGTGGTTTGTCGGTCAAGCTGGTGAGTGGTTCGGTTATTGAATTTACGCTTCCCCTGCACCAGGTATTTGAAGACATCACACCTCGTCTCCATGATCTGGGCACAACAGGGGAATTGAACATAATTACAATCCTAACGGATGTGGAACTTGGGGCATCCCTAGCTGTATTCGCAATTGTTAATAACGAACTTAAATTGATTGACCAAACCCCCTATATCGGGCGTTCCCATCGATGGCGCAATGTTGCTGGGATTGCTGATTTTGATGGGGATGGAAATTTACAGATCGCTGAAGTGGTCACCCCCCATATCGGTGGCACTTTGAAGTTCTGGACTTGGAAAAAGGATAAGCTCGTGGTGTCGGGAGAAATGATGGGGTTCTCAAATCACTTCATCGGTTCACGGGAACAAGAGCTTTCAACAATTGAAGATTTTGATGGGGATGGCGTAAGTGATATTGCCCTACCGAGCGCGGACAGAAAATCTCTGCGGTTGATTAAATTTAAAGGCAAAGCACGGGGAGCTAAGACCTTAGAAGAAATCGCAAGCATACCCTTTCCCGCCCGAATTGATAAACATATCCACAGTAAATTTAATGGCAGTTCGGTTATAATTCATCTTGGGTTAGAGGATGGTTCGCTCTGGTCTGTGTATGAATAGTGCCCCTTCATTGACCTATCACTTGTGTACCCCATAAACTTAACCCATGACCACGCACCTCTACACCCATGATATTTTTGCCGAGCACTTAACCCCTGCAGGGCACCCTGAGCGGCCAGACCGTATCCGGGCCGTCAAAGAGGCGTTGAGCCATGAGGATTTTGATAAGCTGGTGCGATTTGAAACTTCTCAGGCCGATGAGGCTACGTTTTTGTATGCACACCCTGAGGCCTATGTCGAAAATCTTCGCGAAGAAGTACCGTTAGAAAACAAAATGATCCGAATTGATGCAGACACGGTCATGAGCCCCAAGACTTGGGATTGTGTTCGCCATACGGTCGGCGGAGGCCTGAGCGCCGTTGATGCTGTGTTCGATGGCAAAGCAGACAACGCCTTTCTAGCTGCGCGCCCGCCTGGTCACCATGCCGAGAAAACCACAGCCATGGGGTTCTGCCTTATTAACACTGCAGCTGTGATGGCACGTCATGCTCAAAAAAAGCATGGCGTTGATCGAGTGGCGATTGTTGATTGGGACGTGCACCATGGGAATGGAACACAGGATATATTCTGGGATGACACAAGCGTGCTCTATGCCTCAACACATCAAATGCCTCTGTTTCCAGGTAGCGGTGATAAGAACGAAACAGGGGCTGGAAATATATGCAACGCTCCGCTTTCAGCAGGCATGGGAGGGGATGGTTTTCGCGAAGCATTTCGTTCACGCGTGTTGCCTGCCCTCGATAAGTTTCAACCAGATTTGATTATCATCTCGGCTGGGTTTGACGCCCACCATCGCGACCCGTTAGCCAATATCAACTTGGAAGAAGACGATTTTGATTGGGCAACAGGGAAGCTGATGGACGTGGCAACTCGTCATTGCGTTAACCGGCTCGTCAGCCTGCTCGAAGGAGGCTATGATCTCAAAGGACTTGCTGATTCTACCACTGCCCATGTAAAACGGCTGATGAACGGCTAAACAGATATCGGAACAGAATTATGGCCGACGACAAACCACAAGACGTCTCAAAGCTAAGCTTTGAGCAAGCCCTCGAACAGCTCGAAGGCATCGTCAATGATTTAGAGCGCGGTGACGTTGCCTTAGACGATTCCATTAAAATTTACGAACGCGGCGAAGCTTTGAAAAAGCATTGTGCAGCCTTGCTAAAATCAGCCGAAGATAAAGTAGAAAAAATTCGCGTTGGAGCCGATGGCACCCCAAAGGGTAGCGAACCTTTAGATGGGTAAGGCTGTCACGCTCATCATCGATCTAACTTGCTATTTTGCAATCGTTTATTTTCTCGGCGATTTTGTCGAGAAAGGCTCAATCAAATATATCATTATCTTGATTGGTTTGGTGAGCGTCTATCATTTCTTACGCCAAGCCGTTTTGCGAGGATTGGCGGCAAGGCGACAACCCCCTACCTAAATCCTTCTCAGTCTGCTAAATACGTATTACTATTTGCACTTCAAGTTCCTATCTAAGATCTGACCCTATTAAACGAATTGGGATATTTAAAACGCCGGTGACTTTTAGGGGCGTTGAGAGAGAATTGTATTAATGAGACCTAGTACCCCGCTACTTGATGCGGTCAACATACCTGATGATCTTAAGAAATTAAGCGATGAGCAATTGCCACAGTTGGCAGCAGAGCTTCGCGCTGAAATGATTGATGCTGTGTCTCATACAGGAGGCCATTTAGGCGCGGGTCTAGGAGTAGTTGAGCTCACCGTAGCCTTGCACCATACTTTTAACACCCCTCATGATCGAGTTATATGGGATGTCGGCCATCAAACTTACCCCCATAAAATACTAACTGGCCGTCGTGATCGAATTCGCACCCTACGCCAAGAAGACGGATTGGCCGGTTTCACAAAGCGTAAAGAGAGCCAATACGACCCCTTTGGTGCTGGCCATTCCTCAACCTCTATTTCAGCTGGCCTTGGCATGGCGGAAGCATCGCGGCTTTCCGGGATCGAGCGCAATGTGGTCTCAGTCATCGGCGATGGAGCCATGACAGCCGGAATGGTTTTCGAGGCGATGAATAATGCGGGTGCGATGAATGCGCGCCAAATCGTGATTTTGAACGACAATGATATGTCGATCGCCCCGCCCACCGGCGCGATGAGCCATTATTTAGCGCGCCTAGTTTCTGGTAAAACCTATCTTTCGATACGAGAAGTTTCTAAACAACTGAGCGAAAAACTACCGAAATTCATCGCCGATAAAGCGCGCAAAACCGAAGAGTATGCGCGCGGTTTTTGGGCGGGAGGAACCCTATTTAATGAGTTAGGGTTTTATTATGTCGGCCCAATTGATGGGCATAACCTGAAGGCGATGCTGCCGATATTACGCAATGTTCGCGATAGTACCAAATCGCCAATTCTCGTTCATGTGGTGACAGAAAAAGGGAAAGGCTATTCCCACGCGGAAGGGGCAAAGGATAAACTCCACGCGGTGGCAAAATTCAATGTGGTCACAGGTGAACAAACAAAATCTGTTCCCAATGCCCCCAGCTACACCAGTGTCTTTGGTCATGCACTTGTTCAAGAGGCCAAAGAGGATGACAAAATTGTTGCAATCAGCGCAGCTATGCCTGGGGGTACAGGCGTCGACATTTTCAATGAATCATTTCCCGAGCGAACCTATGATGTAGGGATTGCGGAACAACACGCAGTCACCTTCGCAGCAGGGATGGCAACCGAAGGCTATAAACCGTTCTGTGCCATCTATTCAACATTCCTACAACGGGCCTATGACCAAGTTGTGCATGATGTCTCGATCCAACAACTACCCGTTCGTTTTCCAATTGATAGGGCTGGTTTCGTGGGGGCAGATGGGGCAACCCATGCTGGGTCATTCGATGTAGCTTATCTTGCCTGCTTACCAGGTTTTACAGTTATGGCAGCTGCTGATGAAGCCGAATTAAAACATATGGTGGCTACAGCAGCAGCCTTCGATGAAGGGCCAATCTCGTTTCGCTATCCGCGTGGCGAAGGGGTTGGCGTAGAGTTGCCTGATCGGGGTGCAATCCTAGAAATCGGCAAGGGGCGGATCACCCGCGAGGGTACAAAAATTGCAATCTTATCCTTCGGCGCACGGCATGCAGACTGCATGGCAGCGGCAGAAGAATTGGAAGAGTTTGGCCTTTCGACCACAGTCGCTGATGCACGTTTCGCTAAACCATTGGATACTGAGATGATCGAGCGTCTGGCACGCAATCATGAGTTGTTGATCACAGTGGAAGAAGGTTCAACCGGCGGTTTCGGTGCAATGGTCTTGCACCATCTAGCCGCAACTGGATTACTTGACCAGGGTCTAAAAATTCGCACCCTCACCATGCCTGATATCTATATCGACCAAATGCAGCCTGCTGCAATGTTACAACAAGCCGGCCTTGATAAGGACGGAATATTACAAACTGTATTTACTGCCCTCGGTCGGATTGAAGAAAAGCCTGCGCGGGCGTGAACAAATACGCACGAAATCTTGTGACAATACGCGCCGATTAAGGCCTTTTCTTCATCGGCGATACATCCTAAATCAACACAAGTGATCCGGTTTGCTGCACAGGAATATACCATGAAATTATTTCGCTATGTCATTTGGGGACTGGTCTTCGTTCTTGGTGTTTTCCTTGCCTATTCCACAATGAACTGGACAATGAACAAATCAAAAGGAACGCCTCCTTTAGGGCGCGCTGCAGTTGGCGGTAAATTCACAGCTAAACTGACAGACGGCAGGACAATCACTCAAGAAGACATAAAGGGGAAACCCCATGTGATGTTTTTTGGCTTTACCCACTGCCCGGATGTCTGCCCGACAACTCTTTATGAGGCTGGCCAATGGTTAGAAGCTCTCGGTGATGAAGCCATAAATATTCAAATTTATTTTGTAACGGTTGATCCAACTCGTGATACTGCGGCTGTTCTTGGCGAGTACCTTACTGGTTTTGATAAACGCATTAAGGGAATTACCGGAACAGAAGAGCAAATCGCTGCAATGGCGAAAACATGGCGTGTGTTTGCTCAAAAAGAAGGTGGCAAAGAAGACTATAATATCAACCACACAGCCACCACATATTTGATGAATTCTAAAGGCAACTTTGTTCGCACCATCGCCTATGGTGAGGATACCATCACGGCAGTCACCAAATTACGCAAGCTAATCGCAGAGGATGGTTAGACTTTCTTAACCGCCTTTGTTGGCCATTTTCTAACGCCACTGTCCCATAATAGGGCAACTGTTAGGCTGTGGATACGATATGAATTTACTTAAAATTTGCTTAGGTGCTTTATCAACCATTGTTGCGACCGTAGCTTACGGGGCTGAGAGTGAATCCATCAGCACGGTTCGTAAAGCCGCGATTGACCGTATGCAATCAAGACTTGGATCAATACGCGGTAGCATCAAACCCAATGAAGAACATATTTTCCTCACGGAAGGGATGATCAACAATTTAAAACCGATTAGAGAAAGTCGCGCCCTCAATACCGTGGCCGTTGAGGAAGGCGGGAAAGACAAAATTAAAAAATCTGGACTCGATGCCAATGGGAAAACCACACGGGAATTGGCAGAAGATATCTATCGCTCTGTTGGTCTAAAAAATATCGACCGCTCCTCAATAACGCACTCTATAGCGGGGCATTTGCCTGAGACATCTGATATGGATATTTTGGAAAAAGCTGTCGAGCGTATGGTGTCTGAAAACCAATAGGTTGCGTAATACTGCCCACCCGCTTAAGGCAGGTCTTCATTAGGTCTGTTTCATTCCTGCGAATTTCCAATTCACAAAGAGATGAGCACCTTCAAAATCATATACGCGGAGCTCTTCGTGGCTGAAATATTAATTGACAAAGTTGGAAGTCTCGGCGACGGCATGGGGCAACTTAACAATGGAACCGTATTTGTTCCTGGCACATTAGCTGGTGAAAAAGTACGCGCTAAGGGCGAAGCGCCACGGCTTGACCTCGTAGAGGTTTTAGAACCATCTACCGATCGCATTACCCCAACCTGCAAACATTTTGGTATTTGCGGAGGTTGCTCCTTACAGCATATGAAATCTTCAGCGATGCTTGAATGGAAGCGAGAAGAAGTCGCACTGGCATTTTCACGGGCAAAAATCGAGGTCAAAATTGAACCTTGTATCCCATCCTCCCCTCGCTCCCGCCGCCGTGTGACATTAACCGCAAGGCGCAACCGTGCCGATGTCACCTTAGGTTTTTATCAACGGGGAAGCAGTGATGTGGTCAATATTGAGCACTGCACTATTTTGATCCCTGAAATTGAAACGCAGTTCGATGCATTTCGCAGTTTAGCGACGACGCTTCTACGCGGCAATGAGGATATCCAAATTACCATCAATGGGTGCGAAAATGGCCTCGATCTCGACTTCTCACTAGAGCAAACCCCATCCGAGGATATGCTAGCAGCATTTGTGAGGGCGTTTGCCAAAACACCCTTTTTGCGCGCAGCTCTTGAGGGTGATGTGATTGTTGAAAAAGAAAAACCGGTGGTTACTTTTGATGATGCAAAGGTCGCCGTTCCCTCTGGTGGGTTTCTACAAGCCGTCGTTGAAGCCGAGGTTGCGATGGCAGAACTGGTTTGCAATCATTTGAGCAAACGCAAACGGGTTGTTGATTTGTTTAGCGGTAGCGGTACATTTTCTTTACGCTTAGCTAAAAAATCTCGTGTTCATGCGGTCGAAACTGAAGAGTTAGCCTTAAGTGCGCTGGCATCGGCGGGGGGCGCTGACGGTTTGAAATCAATTACGACTTTGGTCCGTGATCTAGAAGAATTACCCTTAATGGCCTCTGAGTTAAAACTCTTCGATGGGGTATGTATTGACCCACCTCGGGCGGGAGCAGAACCACAAATTAGAGAGATTGCTAAGGCAGATATACGGGCCCTAGCTTACGTGTCCTGCAACCCGACCACCTTGGCAAGGGATGCTGCCATATTGTTGAAGGCGGGCTACAAAATTGAACGAGTGATCCCGGTTGATCAATTTTTATACTCGCCTCACATTGAGGTCGTGGCGCTATTTTCCAAAACTTCACAAAAGTCCGATCGCTCGATTTTTCGCTAGACGTTTATTTTTGCATGAATGCCATGAAAGCATTGCGCGCTTCTTCGCTTTTCAAGCGCTCGAAAAACAAGGCTCCTTCTTCTTCCATTTTGGCAATAATCTCATCGCGGTTACCGCGAATTAGGCGGCGTGATATCGCCAATGCCTCCGGCGGTTTCTTTGATAATTGTGTAGCTTTGCTCAAGGCATGTTCCTCAAGCTTATCGACAGCAACGATCTCGTTTATCAGTCCTGCCGCAACCCCCTGCTCAGCGCTGAACTTTTCGCCCATGGCAAGCAAAGCAAATGCACGCTGGTGACCCATAATGCGTGGCGCTACCAGGCTGGATGCAGCTTCAGGTACTAATCCTAAATCAACAAATGGCGTTTGCAACCAAGATCGGGAGGTAGCGTAAACCAAATCGCAATGCATCAACATGGTGGTGCCAACCCCAACAGCAAGCCCGTCTACCCCTGCAACAAGAGGTTTACTCCCGGCGATAATTGCTCTCAGAAATCCAAGAACTTCTGTCCCTTTTTCGCCGCTCATCGCGACCTGCATGAAATCCATCAAATCATTTCCGGAAGTGAATACCTCTGGCTGACCAAGAATAAGTGTTGCACCGATCGCATCATCTTTATCAGCCTCTGTTAAACCCTCAGCAAAGGTTTGGTACATCGCACGGGTTATGGCATTTTTCTTGTTCGCTCGATTAAAACGAATGATCTGTACGCGACCTTCGCGGCTTACTTCTATATCAGACATTCAAAGTTCCTTATTGGGTGGCGAGTAATTCGCCCGCACTGAGCAAGCTTTCTGCTCCATTTTCGATTGCATTTCGTAGGCTGGTTGTTTCGTGCAACAGATTAAAAGCCATAAAGCGTGTGTTGGCAGCTCGGTTAGGTAAATCAGCGCCTGAAGAGCGCAGGGTGGATTGCGCAAGATAAACAGCCCCAGAAGCTAAGCCAAATAAATGCTGATAAGGGGTTGCGCCAGCAAGGGCTATATCTCTTTCACCAGCAGCTAATTGTTTGAGTAAAAAATTTGTTGTTTCTGAGAAGTCGTTCAACGCCTCCGCCAAAGCATCAGCAACGCCCTCAAATTCAGGGCGGTTTGAGGCGCGCACTTCTTCTACAATTTGGCTTAGTTCAGCGATATAGGTGGCGACAACTGTTGCATCGTTTAAGGGTAACTTCCGCAACACCAAATCGATCGCTTGAATGCCGTTGGTGCCTTCGTAAATTGGAGCAATGCGTGCATCCCTCAACAATTGGGCAGCTCCTGTTTCTTCAACAAAGCCCATGCCACCATGGATTTGCACCCCAAGGCTGGCGACCTCACAGCCGATATCTGTTGAAAAAGATTTTGCAACCGGAGTGAGCATTGCAGCACGATCGCGCCAATAAACATGCTCATCGCCTTCGCTTGCATGTTCCATATCGATTGCGTGAGCGCAGTTATACGAAATGGCGCGAGCGGCAGAAGTGAGAGCCTTCATGGTCATTAAATTACGTTGCACATCAGGATGAAAAACAATCGGTGCCATGCCTTCACCTTTGAAGCCGCTTGCTTTGCCCTGTTTGCGTTCTTTCGCATAGGCCAAAGCGTGCTGCGTTGCTGCTTCAGCGATTGAAACCCCTTGGATACCAACCAGCAAACGGGCATTGTTCATCATTGTGAACATGCACGCTAGACCGCGATTTTCTTCTCCTACTAGCCAACCGATGGCACCTGGCTTCTCACCAAATTTACCATCTCCATAAATCATCGTGCAGGTTGGTGAAGCATGGATGCCTAGTTTATGTTCGATGCTGTGACAAAATGCATCGTTCCTCTCGCCAAGAGAACCATCATCATTGACCAAGAATTTTGGGACAAGAAAAAGCGAAATTCCGCGTTGGCCAGCAGGGGCATCAGGCAAACGCGCTAGAACGAGATGGACAATATTATCCGTCATGTCATGTTCGCCGTAGGTGATGAAAATCTTTTGGCCAAAAATTCGGTAGCTGCCATCGCTAACTGGCTCGGCTTTGGTTTTCAGCCCATTCAAATCTGATCCAGATTGGGGTTCGGTCAGGTTCATTGTCCCTGTCCATTCACCGGAGATCATTTTTGCTAGATAGATGTCTTTTAGCTCTTTGCTGGCATGGGCGGTGATTGCTTCAACTGCTCCAATTGTAAGGGTTGGCCCCACCCCGAATGCCACCGACCCAGAATTCCACATCTCAAACGCAGCGGTTTGTAAACTAAGGGGTAGGCTTTGACCGCCGTATTCTTCTGGGCCTGTAAGTGCGTTCCAACCGCCTGCTGCCCAGCGCTTGTAAAGGCTTGTCCAACCTTCAGGCATTGTCACGGCACCGTTTTTAAATACAGCCCCCTGCTCATCGCCAATCTTTGAAAGAGGGGCAACTTCTTCGCTGGCGAATTTTCCCCCCTCTTCCAAGATCGCATCAAGCAAATCAGCCGAGAGTTCTCCCATCGCACCTTTAGCCATAGCTTCACCCAAACCGGTAACGTGTTTCAAGGTATGGGATATTTCTACAACGGGAGCACGGTACATGGGAGAATCTCTTTCAATACATATCTTGAAGCTGTTTTGCATATATTGACGTAAACGTCAAAATTGAAGTCTTGCTGTTTCCGCCATTTTAGCCTGTAAACACAGCATGAAAAGTATTTTCAATCTATCTAAAGGCTATAAAAGAGCTTTGACTGCTCTACGAGCTGGCGGATTGGTAGCGATACCAACTGAAACTGTCTATGGACTTGCCGCTGATGCGAGCAATGCAGAGGCCGTGGCCAAAATATACGAGGCAAAAGGGCGCCCAAATTTTAACCCTCTTATTTGCCATGTCAGTGGCATGGAAATGGCGCAGCGGGTTGGAATGTTCGATCCTGTCTCCCGTAGGGTCGCAGAAAAATTTTGGCCAGGGCCCCTAACCCTTATTGTTCCATTGAAAGAAAATACTTTAATTGCAAACGCGGTAACGGCAGGGCTTGGCACAATTGCCTTGCGCCAACCCGAAGGTGTTATGGCTACCTTGGCAGGCGATTTGGGTAAGCCCATTGCAGCTCCCAGTGCCAATACCTCGGGGAAAATCAGCCCAACCTTAGCGGCGCATGTTGCGGATGATCTTGGGCACAGTGTTGATATTATCCTGGATAATGGCGCTTGCACTGTAGGTGTCGAGTCTACCATTCTCAAAGTAAACGATGGTGTTATCACACTGCTGCGTGAAGGTGGCATAGCGGTTGAAGTTATTGAAGCTGAATTTGGAAAGATAAAATACAACACCAGCGAGGTTTCAAAAAACTCAAAATCAATTATTGAATCCCCCGGCCAACTTCTAGCTCATTATGCACCTTCTATACCTGTGAGATTGAATGTAAAATCCGTTGATAAGGATGAAGCTCTCCTACTGTTTGGGATCCTGAGCGCAAGTGGTCACCCCCATACCATGCAAAACCTTAGCATCAAGGGTGAGCTTGATGAGGCCGCGCGAAACCTTTTCGCTATGCTTAAAGAACTGGATAAAAGCGGCGCCCGCGCGATTGCCGTTCAGCCAATCCCCCGTCATGGTTTGGGGGCAGCAATCAACGATCGGCTTGAGCGAGCTGCAGAAGGGGCAAAACTAATATGAATACAGATGTATTGGATAAATTCGTTGAGATAGTCGGCGAACGCCATGCCCTGCGAACGAACAATGATATTGCGCCCTTTGTTGAAGATGCAAGGGGACGATTTGGCGGTTCCTGTTCTTTGGTGCTGCGCCCTTCTTGCGTTGAAGAAGTCTCTCGCATCATGACGCTTGCAACTAAAACCAAAACACCCATTATTCCACAAGGGGGAAACACGGGGCTTGTGGGCGGCGGCCTGCCCTTGCGCGATGGTAATGGCGATGGAGTCATCCTCTCGCTCGGGCGTATGAATAAAATTATTCAGGTGGATGAGGATACAAATACGATCACCGTCGAAGCGGGTGTTATTTTGGAGAACATCCAAAATGCTGCAGATGATATTGATCGTCTGTTCCCCCTTTCACTTGGGGCGCAGGGCAGTTGCAAAATTGGCGGCAACATCAGCACCAATGCTGGCGGTACGGGCGTGCTCGCCTACGGCAATACCCGCGATTTGGTTATGGGGCTTGAGGTTGTATTAGCAAGCGGCGAGATATTGAACGGACTTTCTAAACTCCGCAAAGATAACACTGGCTATGATTTGAAAAAC
>JAZGFF010000120.1:0-4577 GCA_036479095.1 Rhizobiaceae bacterium
GAAGGTGTAATGGTGCCCGGGGGCGGAATCGAACCACCGACACGCGGATTTTCAATCCGCTGCTCTACCCCTGAGCTACCCGGGCACTTTTAACCGCGCTTTTGGCTTGGTTTGGGGGTAATTTCGAAGCTTATATAACCATCGAAAGCTTGGGTGGTATAGTCACTCACCACGGGGCTGTAAACCCGCTTTTTGTGTTCATTCTACTCCTCAACCAAACCTGCACCATCGAGTGGGCTTCTATCGTACTCTTCGGCGCCAATTGCATAGGCTCCATTCAGCCATGCACCTAAATCCAGATCGGAACAACGCTTGGAGCAAAAGGGGTAGGCTGTGCGTGTGCTTGGTTTAGCACACTGAGGGCAGGGGAGTTGTTTACGAAGCGGAGCCACTTTATTTTGGATAAGCTTGCTCATGAATTATTGGTCAGCCAGTTAAAGTGAATGGGGTAGCCTTCCCCTTGCAAAAGCGAGGCGGTCTCATAGAGGGGTAAACCAACCACATTGGTGTAAGAACCAATTAGTTTCACGATAAAAGCTCCCGCAATACCTTGAATTGCGTAACCACCAGCCTTACCGCGCCATTCCCCAGAGGCTAAATAACTTTCAAACTCATCAGTGGAAAGGTTTTTAAATCGCACCCGCGTTTCCACCAGCTTATGGCGCATAACTCCTTTAGGAGTGACGAGGGTAATACCTGTATAAACGCGGTGGGCACGGCCAGAAAGAAGCCGTAAACAACCAGCCGCCTCATCTAACATTTCGGCTTTTGGCAATATGCGTCTTCCAACACTGACAACCGTATCTGCTGCTAAAATAAAATTACCCTCCGCATCACCAGAACGTTTCATGTTTTTCAACGCCAACTCCGCCTTGGTCTTGGCTAATCGTTTGGCTAACGAGCGCGCCGCCTCGCTCTTTAAGGGAGCCTCATCTGCTTCAACAGGCGTGAGCATGTCTGGCTCAATTCCGATCTGTTGTAACAAAGCCAACCGTCTTGGAGAACCAGAAGCCAATATTAATTTGGGACGTGAAGCCATGGAGGAGCCTGCGGGTCGATAAGAGGGTTCAATAACACGCTATCCTATAGGAGTGTCCCAGGGCGTGGAGAAAATAATAAAATTATTTAAATCGATAGGTGATCCGACCCTTGGTTAAATCATAGGGGGTCATTTCCACCAATACACTATCACCCGCCAAAACTCGGATACGGTTTTTGCGCATTCTACCAGCTGTGTGGGCAATGATTTCATGCTCGTTTTCGAGTTTCACCCGAAAGGTAGCATTGGGCAGCAGTTCCATCACTGTGCCAGGGAATTCCAGAATTTCTTCTTTTGCCATGCGTAAATTTATTCCTTTAATCGCGTTGCATCGTATGCCAAAAGGCAGGGACAACAGTTATGTAGCTATATTTTGACCGAAAACTAGCCCTAATCGTCGTATTTGTGAACCGTGGTTTATTTGTACATTCATTTCGAGGTTTTTTAATGATGATATTATCCACGATCCATACTGAATTGTGTTAAGATACGTTCCAGTAAACGGTCTCGTACATTACGGTAAGCTTCCATTCTTTGCTCGCGAGAGCCTGTCACAACGGTAGGATCAGCTGAGGGCCAGTATTCCACCTCGGTTGCTTCCACATGGGTCATTTCAAGGGCAACATGGTGCGCGGTTGGGGACAGGGTAATGATTGCATCAAAATAAGTATCATCCAAATCTGCCATTGCCCGTGGTTCGCGATCGTGTAAATCGATATTGATCTCATCCATCACCACTTCAACGAACGGGTCGGGGGTGCCGCATTTAACGCCAGCGCTAGTCGTATAGATACTTGAACCAAAATGCGCCCTGGTTAGAGCCTCAGCCATTGGCGAGCGTATAATGTTATGATTACACAGATAGAGGATAGATTTGGGCCGTTGCAGGGTGGGTTTTGGATTTTCCGGCGTTATTTGTCCTGATTTATTTTCCATAGTTATCCGCGCCAATGCAGAACACAAATGAGTGTAAAGAGGCGCCGTGCCGTATCGAAATCAATCTCAATTTTACCAGATAATCTCTCTTTTAGGGTTTCCGACCCATCATTATGCAAACCGCGCCGTGCCATATCGATCGATTCAATATGGCTAGGGGTGGCAGATCGAATGGCCTCATAATAACTCTCACAAATCAAATAGTATTCTTTGACGATTTTACGAAAGGGCGTGAGCGAAAGAATGTGCGTAGCAATCGCATGATCCTCAGCATCAGAAACATTGAATACCAGTCGTTGTTCAACCACGCCTAACACCAGTTTGTATTCGGCACTTTGGTTCGTAGTGCTGTGTCCCACTGGCCAAAAGAAATTTTCTTCAATCAAATCAAATATGGCAACCGCACGCTCGTGTTCCACATCAGCATTTGCGCGCCCGATCGTGGTTTCATCTAGCACTACATCAATCAGCCGCGATTTTTCTGGTGGGGTTGGGGAAGGGGAGGAATCGTTCATGAGAAACCCTTTCCGCTGCCTTGCCCTTGAATGTGCTCATCCTCAATTCGCTCGTGTTTTGGTTTTGCCCGCGCTGCCCAAGCTGCCCCAAGATCGCTCAATTTAGCTTCAATACATTCTACTTCAATCACAATAGCAGCATCCCCGGCGAAGGTAAATTCTATACTCCCAGCAGGGTCATCTTTAGCGGCTGAGGGGGTAAAAATAATTGCCAATAAATTCAAAACCTGGTTCGCATCATTGCGAGTGATATTTTTTGTCCGCACATTTTTGACTTTGCTAAATTGCAAAAGGGCGAGCCGCCGCTCATATTTTTTAAAGAACAATCGCTTTGCGGTTTCTGCTTCCCAGGCAAAGCGGTGAAGGGGAAATGCCAGTTGCCCTTCAACTGCAATATATTCAATCTCGTTTGCCTTTAGCACCGCATCTTGCGTATGCGCTGAAAGAACCGCCAAATCTTCTGCGTCCAGCGCTATAAG
The DNA here is from genome assembly GCA_036479095.1 of Rhizobiaceae bacterium. Taxonomy (GTDB): domain Bacteria; phylum Pseudomonadota; class Alphaproteobacteria; order Rhizobiales; family Rhizobiaceae; genus Pseudahrensia. The sequence goes on from JAZGFF010000120.1 coordinate 2,970, forward strand.
TTTGAGTTGATTTGACATGGTGCGATGTGAGGTATCTGAGTTTGTGAAAAGATAGGTTGGTTCAAGAAGTAAGGCCATTGAACTTTCCGCGCAAGCATGATGAGTGGTGCTGGCGAAAATTAATTGATAATATTGATATTACTCTATTTTTTGGTCCATTAAATCTCCGTATTTATTACATCAAACCCTTGTAGAATACGGGTATAAGCCCGCTTTTCTTGAAGTTCATTGCTGTTTAACCATTTTTATTTACCTTCATTGTTATTCGCGGGAATTTGTTTGTTCCGTGAAACCCTTTTTGTTTTGTGTATGGGTATTTAGTTTTGCGTATTCTTTCGGCCTTTTTAGGCTTTGTCATATCTTGCGTTGTTACAAACACAGCTATTGCTGCTTGTGGATCAGAGGCCCTTGGTACTGATCGCGTTATAAAAATCGAAACTTCCAAATACCGTGAAATTCAAGGCAATGAGAAGAGCTTTGGCTTGCGCAATAAGGAGGTTATTCTCACCTTCGATGATGGCCCCATTGCTGGAAAGACCAGCCGAATTTTAACTGCCCTCAAAAAAGAATGCGTTAAGGCTACTTTCTTTTATGTTGGCCGGATGGCGAAAGCCTATCCACGGTTAGTTCGCCGAGTTGTTGCTGATGGTCATACCCTTGCGCACCATACAGATAATCATAATCGCCTTCCAAGTTATTCATCGAAGAATGTTTCACGTCATATTGATAAGGGCATATCCATTCTACAAACCATTGCCTATGGCGAAAACAGTTCCAAACCCCGTGTGCCATTTTTTCGCTATCCCTATTTGTCCCGAAATAAGGCGACGGATCGAGTGCTTTCTCGAAAAGGTCTGATCGCGTTTGGTGCCAATATCGATAGTCTTGATTGGAAACGGCACAGCGCAAATACTGTCCATAATCGCATCATGCGAATCTTACGACGTAAGGGTAAGGGCATCATTTTGATGCACGATATTCAAGGCCGTACTGCGAAAATGCTACCGCGCCTATTGCGCACCTTAAAAAAGGAAGGCTATCGCATCGTTCATATGGTTCCAGGCGGGGTATCCGTGCCAAAATGGACGCCTACAGAGGGTGAATTTGTTGTTGCAAGCTTAAGAAAATCTCCGTCTAGAGAAGCAACTAAGACGAAATCTAATGTGATCAAAACCGCAATGATCACTGCAAGCACGAAGATTGATGTTGATCGGACTGGTGTGAAGGCTGTTAAAAAGAAAAAGAAGCCTCGCCGGGTTGCTTTATTGCGAACAAAACCAAAAAGAAAATTGCGTAAGGGGAAACGCAAGGCCAAGCGACGCAAGAAAAAATCCTATGTAATCCTTGCAGGTGCAACACGATCGCGGAAGAAGAGATTAGCCAAGGGCGTTTGGAAAATACGCCGTTCACAATGGATTATGAAGTAGTCGATTGATTCAGGGCACACAAAAACCCTCCCCACGGCGTGCGCCGTTAGAGTGAACATCAGTCTGCCCCCAGTTGGGGACGGCAGAGCCCATTGGCACCGCCAACAAAGCTTTAAATAAAATAACAGCGTCACCCACAGGCTCTGCCCCGGCATTGTTTATCGTTCCACTTTCCATTCAC
>JAZGFF010000121.1:0-7839 GCA_036479095.1 Rhizobiaceae bacterium
CCTGATGCATCAAGTCAAACCGCTTCATATCTGTCATCTCGGTGGGCGTTAATTGAATTGCTGAAGCGTTGTTAATGCAAATGTCCACGCCGCCAAACACCTCCACCGCCTTATCAACGGCTGCGGCTACCTGTTGTTCTTCCCGAATATCGCAAAGCACGGCCAAAGCGTTTCCGCCTGCATCTTCGATTTCTTTAGCGGCTGTATATATCGTACCTGGTAATTTGGGGTGCGGTTCTGCTGTCTTTGCAGCAATCACCACATTTGCCCCATCACGAGCAGCACGAAGGGCAATCGCCAGCCCAATCCCACGAGATCCGCCAGACATAAAAATTGTTTTGTTTTTCAAAGTAGTCATATTCGCCTCCATAATTTTTCAATGGTAACGAATTTCTCGAAAGCTATCCAGCAGGCTTTTCAGCATCTGGCAGGTTTTTATAATCATCCGCAATGGAAGATGGCACTTCTTCATCATCGCTCAATAGGCGTTTTGTCCCCTTCACAACCGCCTTCCCACCGCGATAAACAAGCTTCCCTGCCCCTACAGTACCCTTCACAGCATATTTAGCCGTAGTCGCTACTCCGCCAACAATTGCTCCTCCAACACCAGCGGTTGCGCAGCCAGAAAGAAGCAACGATACAAATAACATGAACATGAAAAAAAGACGTGGCATTTTGACCCCTTAAGTTAAAGCCATCTTAAAAGTGAAAGATGAATGAAATGTGATGTCAATATTCTGGCAACACCAATTCTTTAACACGCCTTGTAATTTCTATTGCATTGGTGAGTAAAGTTACCCTTCACCCAAACATCCGATCACCTTGCTCTTTAATCACCTGCTTAGCCTTAGTGATCGTGAAGCTTGCGCACTCATCCGCAGAGCCAAACATATCAGCCCGGATAAGCTTATGTGTTTTAATTTCACCATTGATCTCCTTAGAGATCGTTCCAGCCAAGCGAAATTGTGCTCCCTCCTTCATCGGTAAAGCGGCAATCGTGTAGCCATCGTGGATTGCGGTTTCGGTTGGCTCTTCCCAACTACCGGATGCTCCACCCGAAGAACGCCCAAAGAGTTTTTTAAAAAATGACATGATGCAAACCCCAGTTTGTGAAACCCAAGAATGTGATTGTGTATTTATACTATACACAAAAAACCCAGCATCAAAGCTGGGTTTTTAATCTTCAATTTAGCTATCTAAGAAACTACGAAGTTTTCTGCTTCGGCTTGGGTGTTTCAACTTACGCAAGGCCTTCGCTTCAATTTGGCGAATCCGCTCACGCGTTACAGAGAATTGTTGCCCAACTTCTTCAAGTGTGTGGTCGGTGTTCATCCCGATACCAAAGCGCATCCGTAACACCCGCTCTTCACGCGGAGTAAGAGATGCCAAAACCCGCGTTGTAGTTTCGCGAAGGTTCGATTGAATTGCCGCATCAATTGGTAATATCGCATTCTTATCTTCGATAAAATCACCCAAGTGCGAATCTTCTTCATCACCGATTGGTGTTTCTAGGCTGATTGGCTCCTTGGCGATTTTTAGAACTTTGCGAACTTTTTCCAAAGGCATTGCTAATTTTTCAGACAACTCTTCGGGCGTCGGCTCTCGTCCGATCTCGTGCAGCATCTGGCGGCTGGTGCGAACAATTTTATTGATCGTCTCAATCATGTGCACAGGAATTCGGATTGTCCGCGCTTGATCGGCGATAGATCGGGTGATCGCTTGGCGAATCCACCACGTTGCATAGGTCGAAAACTTATACCCCCGGCGGTATTCAAATTTATCAACGGCTTTCATCAAGCCAATGTTACCCTCTTGAATGAGATCCAAGAACTGCAAGCCACGGTTGGTATATTTTTTGGCAATCGAGATAACCAAACGTAGGTTGGCTTCCACCATTTCCTTTTTGGCAATGCTGCTCTCGCGCTCACCTTTTTGCACCTGATGCACGATCCGGCGGAATTCTACAGTTTCCAAACCAGTTTCATGAGAGAGCAATTGAATATCTGCACGTAATTCTTTGATCTCAGGCTTTTCAGCTTTAGTAAACTCTTTCCAACCCTTGGCGCCCAAATTTGCAATTCGGCGAACCCAATTTGGATCAAGCTCCGCGCCACGATATTCTTCCAGGAAGTTCTCGCGCGTTACACCATATTTTTCTGCAAGCCTCATCAAACGACCTTCAGATTGCACCAAACGCCTGTTGATATCATAAAGCTGCTCTACCAAAGCCTCGATACGGTTGTTGTTCAACATCAATGATTTAACGCTTTCAACAATCTCTTCTTTGAGTTGTCTCTGGCGGCGTTCCTGACTTGGAGAAAGTTTGTCATTGGTCAAACGTTTTTCAACATATTGGTCTTGCAAGCGACGCAACTTTTTATAATTTCCAGCAATCGCATCAAAAACTTCGAGAACCTTCGGCTTCAGCTCAGCTTCCATTGCTGCCAATGACAAAGCGGCTTCGTCGTCTTCATCATCATCGTCGTCCTCATCATCGGTACCAGCCTCGTTCTCTTTCTCTGGTTCATCAGGTTCAGGGCCAAGAAGTTCTCTGACAGCCTCATCTGGGTCGCGGCCTTCTTCAATTGCCTTTTTACGAGCCAATGCTTCGGGCGAGTGCTCGCCTCCTGAACCTTGGCGCACGGCTTCAGCAACTGAAGCAGGAGCATTTGGGTTTACCGGTACATTTTGTTTTGCATCAGGCCCAGCATAGGTTGCTTCAAGGTCGATGATATCGCGAAGAAGAATATTCTCTTCAAGCAACTCATCACGCCAGATAATGATCGCCTGGAAGGTCAATGGGCTTTCGCATAGCCCAGCAATCATCGTTTCACGCCCAGCTTCAATGCGCTTGGCTATTGCAATTTCACCCTCACGAGAAAGCAATTCAACAGAACCCATTTCCCGCAAATACATCCGTACCGGATCATCGGTGCGGTCGGTTGGCTCTTTCTTTGCAACAGTCGCAACTGCTTTTTTACCAGCTTCAACAACTTCAGTGGAGCTTGATTGAGCGGTCTCTTCCGCCTCATCCTCTTCAACAACATTAATCCCCATCTCGGAGAGCATCGACATCGTATCTTCGATTTGATCGGGGCTAACTTGATCTGAAGCCATCACAGCATTCAACTCATCAACCGTTACGTAGCCACGCTTTTTTGCTTCCGTAATCATTTTCTTGACGGAGCTTTTATTCATATCCAAAAGTGGGCTATCGGACTGAGCTTGATCTTTTTTTGTTTTTTTAGAAGCTACTGCTTTTTTCTTAGCCGGAACTTTTTTTGCCGTTTTTGGCTTTTCCTTTGCAGGAGTTTTCTTCGCACTCGCTTTTTTAGCTACTGCGGCTTTCTTTACTACAGGCACTTCTTTTTCGCTTGCCTTTTTAGGTGCAGCAGCTTTTTTTGCTGTAGTCGGTTTTTTCGTGGTTGCGGCTTTAGCCATTCTCGGATTCTCCAGCATATGGCGCCGTTAAAGACGACCAAACGTGACGGTTCGCCGATGCAGAAAGAAATTACAAATAACGCAACTTCTTACCTGATTCGGCCACAAGGTTTCCCGCATGGATTTTTATCCACACGTTATTAATACACGATTAACCCTGTCTGACCTCTGCGGTCGATCGTGGCTCATAGGCCCGAATAATGGTGACAGATGTTGATGCTATATGACTCGAACCCCGTTTGCCTGCAAGCGGAATCCTCATCTTTGCCCTTAAATAGGTCAAATTTTTTGCAATTCTAGTAAAAAACCTCAAAAAATCGATTTTTATTAGAAATTCTTAGAAATTCCCCGGCGGTCTTCCCGATGGAAGACCGAATCCTTCAATTAGAGCCTCAGTCCCCACCTCATTCGCTATTTCTTCTTTTATAGCGACAAGCCTTTCAAAACTTCGTTCGTCACCTGTTTCATCGAAGAGCCTTTCAGCCGCCTTCAATTCTTCATTTAAGGTGTTGGAGCGGGTGTGAAGGGCAATAGATTGCAACCACCCTTCTTCAGCATCTTCAAAGGCTGCTTCCTTTAGCACCTGCCAAATCCGGCTATAACGAATTTGCGTTTCAAACAATTCCATCTCACCCCCAAGCCCAGCCTCTTCAATGCTAGAACCAACACTCTCAAGCGTCGGCTGCTCTCCATCTTCCCCAACTTTAGCGAAAATATGAAGTAAAGCTGTATGTAAAGTTTTCAAACCGTCATGGCTGATTTCCAACGCTGCAAACTCATCGAAATGACGAACACCAATGGCTGGATGGTTGATGATCGTCATGACCAGCGCCGTTTCACGCAAAGGGGCAGAACCCAATGATGATTTCATTCCAGTTTTGGCCCTCGATTTTACCATCGAGGAATTCATTAAACTCTCAGAAAAAGCCAGCCGTCTTTGGCCCCCTGCTCCCCGCGAGGGGCCCATACCATTTCTGTTTTCATAACCGCCTTTTGTGTAACCAGATTTTTTCTTTTGCTCGCTCGTCCCAAAGAAACTGGCTAACCGATCACGCAAGTCTTGATGATAATGGCGCTTTACATTTTCGTCTCCAATTTGATTGACCACCCCAAACAAAGTGCGTTCCAATTCAGCCCGCTTCTCTGGGGTATCAAATATACGCCCTTCGGTTTCCCGATTCCAAAGCATATCTGAAAGCGGTCGAGCGTTATCCATGACTTGCTGAAACGCTTCTGCCCCAGCACGGCCAATTAAATCATCCGGATCTTCCCCTTCGGGTAATAGGGCAAAACGGAGCGACCGCCCAGGCTTAAGCCCAGATAGAGCCGTATCAACACTGCGAAATGCCGCCCGCAAGCCTGCACCATCACCGTCGAAACACAAAATAGGTTCTCCGCCTACACGCCAAGCCAACTCCACCTGGTTCTCTGTTAAAGCTGTGCCCAGAGGAGCAACTGCATTTTGAAACCCTGCAGCCGAGACCGCGATCACATCCATATAACCTTCACAAACAATCAAACTTCCACCGCGCGCAACAGCTTTTCGCGCCTTGGCATAATTGTAGAGTATATTAGATTTTGAGAAGAGATCGGTTTCCGGTGAGTTTAAATATTTTGCAGGAACATCAGCAGAAAGCGCCCGCCCCCCAAAAGCGATCGGACGAGATATAGCGTCTAAAAATGGAAAGATAATGCGGTCACGAAAACGATCATAGGAAACAGATATTTCGGGCCCATGAACCACGAGCCCACAGGCTTCAATTTTTTCTTTCTCAATCCCTTTCGATCCAAGAAATTGCTTTAAAGCACTCCTGCTTTGGGGGGCGTAACCCAACAAAAACTCTTCTTGCACAGAAGGCGACAGGCGCCGATCACGCAAATAGGCTCGCGCCTTTGCTCCCTCCGCCGTTTGCAGTTGATCACGAAAAAACTGGACGGCTAGCTCCATTACATCATAGAGCGAGGCTTTTTTCTTTTCCCGCTCGACAAATTTAGGATCAGCAATCGGCATAGCCACCCCGGCTTCATCCGCCAGTCTCTCAACCGCTTCAGGGAAGCTAATTCCATCCAGCTCAGTTAGGAAACGAAAGTGATCACCCGAAGCACCGCAACCAAAGCAATGGTATCGCCCCTTTTGATTTTCACAATGAAAGCTTGGTGTTTTTTCTCCATGGAACGGGCAACACCCCCACATATCACCTTTAGATTGGTTTGATTTTTTACGATCAAACGTCACCCGCCGGCCAACAACATCCGCTATCGGTATCCGGTCTTTAATATCTTCCAAAAATGAAGGCGAAAAACGCATAGGGGTAAAAGCTCCAATCTACCCCCGATATAGAACGGGCAACAACCACTTGCGAGTCCAATTCCAAACTGTACCCGCTGTTCACAGGCACAATTGCCTATCCCAGTAATTCTTTCACGATTTTACTAGCCTGGCCGACATCCAATTTCCCTGGATAGCGCTCCTTGAGGGCGTTCATGCACTTCCCCATATCCCGTAGGCTTTCACCACCAACTTCTTCTACTATTTTTGAACAAGCAGAGCGTACTTCATCCTCACCCATTTGTTTTGGCAAATAGGCGCGGATGATCTCCATTTCTTCGCGTTCTTGTGCGGCAAGCTCTAAACGGTTGCCTTCTTCATATATTTTTGCAGATTCTTCCCGTTGTTTGATCATTTTAGCAAGAATTACCAATATCTCTTGGTCAGACACCCGCTCTTTACCAGCTCCACGAGCGCTGATATCGCGATCTTTAATTGCTGCAAGGATAAGTCGAAGTGTGGAAAGCTTTCGCTTTTCACCGCTTTTCATCGATTCTTTCATGCCATCAGTAAGACGCGTTCTCATTATGATTCTCCAACGGCTACACCGTTATATCTTTAGTTTCTCAATCGAGGTCATCACACTATATGCACGAGTATCAACATGCAATTTGTGTTTGCCCCTTGGTTCAGCGCAAATGGGTGCTATACAGCGCAAAATCAAGCACGGCTAGTGCAAGCGATTATGGATGCAATATCATGAGCAAAAATTTACCCGCACCTTGGAGCACAAAACCAATAACGGCGGTTCTCGTACTAGCGGATGGCACAGTGATTGAAGGCACAGGCGCGGGAGCTTCTGGCGTCGCTGAAGCTGAAGTTTGTTTCAACACCGCGATGACCGGCTACCAGGAAATTTTGACAGACCCTTCCTATGCAGGTCAAATAGTCACTTTTACCTTCCCCCACATCGGCAATGTTGGAGCTAATGAGGAAGATATCGAAACCATCGATATGGCGGGAGGAAATGGCGTTATTGGTGCAATTTTCAAACTCCCCGCAACAAACCCATCTAATTATCGTTCCGGCAGCCACTTTGACGCTTGGCTAAAAAGCCGTGGCATTATCGCTCTTTGCGATATTGATACCCGTGCTTTAACCGCCCATATTCGCGAATTAGGTCTAGCAAATGCCGTCATTGCCCACGACCCAAAAGGCAAATTTGACCTTGAAGCTCTAAAGAAAAAAGCCGCCGCATGGGGTGGTTTGGAAGGCCGCGATTTGGTTCCCGATGTCACCACGAAAGAAAGCAGCTCGTGGGATGAAACTCCTTGGCAGTGGGGCAAAGGGTACTCCCATTCCAATACCAATGCCTATCATGTGGTTGCTATGGACTTTGGCGCCAAGCGCAACATCTTGCGCCTGTTCGCAGGGTTGGGTTGCAAAGTTACTGTCGTCCCCGCCACCACCAAGGCCAAAGATATTCTTGCCCTAAATCCAGATGGAATATTCCTCTCCAATGGCCCTGGAGACCCTGCGGCAACTGGTGAATATTCAGTCGCTGAAATCCAAGCATTGATCGCATCTGGCATCCCAATCTTTGGAATTTGCCTTGGCCACCAAATGCTCGCCCTAGCTCTTGGCGCTAAAACCATGAAAATGCACCAAGGCCATCACGGGGCAAACCATCCGGTGAAAGACCACACCACTGGCAAGGTTGAAATCGTCTCCATGAACCACGGTTTTGCGGTTGATGGCGCGACCCTTCCGGCGGGTGTCGAGGAGACACATATTAGCCTGTTCGATGAAACAAATTGCGGTTTGCGCATCACTGGGAAACCCGTGTTCAGCGTACAACACCACCCAGAAGCATCCCCCGGCCCGCAAGACAGCCACTACCTCTTCCGCCGCTTCTTAAACTTAATTAAAGCAGCCAAAGGCGAAGCCTTGATAGAAGAGCGGGTTTAAACCCGCTCTTTAGTTTTTCAATTAATTCCCAAATACGTGGGTATTACACTCGCGCAGCTTGCCTGTTTCAAACCCACGGTAGAACCACGCCCGGCGCTGTTCTGATGTGCCGTGGTTGAAGCTTTCAGGAACCACATATCCTTGGGTGCGCTTTTGGATAG
>JAZGFF010000122.1:0-12521 GCA_036479095.1 Rhizobiaceae bacterium
ATCCGCGAAGCGGGCAATAAGGACATGAACAACCAAGTGTTCGGCATGAACTGCCCCTTGGCGACGAACTACGCCGACCCGATCAAACGGTTAAAGCAAATCCAGAAGGAATCGAAGCAAACCAAAGCCGTTGCAGGCAGCACCAAAAGCCTCGCCCCTTCTGATTACACCCTCATCGGTGCGCCTCTCTTGTTGCCCGGTTTGATGCAGCTCTACGGCCAATCAAAACTCGCCGACATATTGCCCCAAGCCGTCAACGTCACCATATCCAACACCCCCGGCCCGCCCTTCCCGATGTATTGCGCTGGCGCGAAGGTGCAAGCCCTCTACCCAGTCTCAATCCCCATCCACGGCATAGGCCTAAACTTCACCGTGCAAAGCTACACCGACAAACTAGACTTCGGCATAACAGCCGGAAAATCAGCAGTACCAGACATGGCCCACATGGGCGATCTATTGGTGGCCTCGTTTGAGGAGCTGAAAGCAGCAGTGAAGAAATTACCGAAGAAGAAAGAGGCGGGAAGGAAGAAGTAGGGTGGTAAAACCATCCGCTTTACAACATGACGTTACATTTCAGGGAAAATTAAAGATCTCTAATTATAGAAGTACAAAGAAGCAGTTGATAGAGATATGTGATGTTTGTTTATAATCGAATTCTAAAAATTAAAACAAAATTATATGGGTTATTATGTGCGGCATTGTTTTTGGTTCTGCTCACAGCTTGTACTGAAGCTGATACATCAAACTCCAAAACCAACACCTCCCCAAAGAATAATGTCTCGTTGGAACGCTGCCTAACCCCGATCTCCCTACCTCAAGGGTTTAATCCTGAAAATGTGGCTGGCCAAGAAAGGCCTAGCAGGCAGTACAAATGGTTTTTCAATTCAAAAAAAGAATTCAATAATGATGGCATAAATTTTGAATTCGTGGATAGCGTATATGTATTTGTAAATTGCCACGATAAAAACAGAAAAATCAGAAGCATCCGTAGCATGAAAAATGAGTGCAACAATCTAAAAAAAGAATATAAAGGCAAATATGAAATTAAGTTATGCCAAGTAAGTAAGGTAGGGGATATGCATGTTGGCGTAAGCACTGCTATAGAAACGAAAAAATTAAGAAGGCACCTTTTTAGCGCTATTGTTCGCAAAAAATCAGCAAAAATAAAACTATTCGTATTTGCAAAGCGTGACCATGAAACCGAAGCAAATAGAATATTTGATCGGCTATTGTCCACAATAATAAGGTAACTTAAATAAAACTTGAAGGCCAATTTTCAAATCGAAAAGTACCTATGCTAGCGGGACAACCAAAAAACAACGATCATTTCGCACCATCTATGGTAAAAGATCGCTGCTTCAAACCAATTCATCCATTGAAACACCCGGAGCATCAGCAAGCTTCTTTAATGTTAATTACGGTGACAGTTTACTAAATACACCAATTAAACCAATTCATCCATAGAGACACCCAGAGCATCAGCCAACTTCTTCAATGTGGCAACCGAACCCGTTTTGCGGCCAGCTTCTATATCTGCGATTTGTACGCGGTTCACGGCTGATTTTCTGCCAAGGCCCGATTGACTAAACCCACGCCATTCTCGAAATACGACAAGCGCATTTTCTCCCTCAATCAACCGCGCCATCAATGAATGGGGCAGCCCATCGGAGTGTTCCGCAATGGCTTTATCATAGGCCGTAATGTCCTCAAGCATTTCTTTCGCTTCAACGAGAGCAGTATATTCGGCACGGGAAAGGGTAACTGTATCCATCATAAACTCCTTACTTATAAACTTTGCCACGGGGTGCAATCGTCAAAACATCAAGCACATGCCCATCAATCATGATGACACGATAGTCACCGACCCGAAGACGGATGCCGTCACGCCCCTTTAGGGTTGTTATATTGTTTGCCATCGATCTGGGGTTGTGTGCGTAGGCATCAATCTTCCCTATTATTCTGCGTGCAGTCGTCACAGGCATTTTGCGCAATGATTTACGTGCCGCAGGTTGATAGGTAATTTCTTTCACACATACTTGTAGCCTAAAGCTACATTGCAGTCAATAGCTTCACCCCCAATCCCCCATCAAATACGCATACGCGGCACGTCATTTGGATCGAGTTTAAGCTCAATCAGCACAGGCCCATTCCGCGTTTCGATTGCTTTAAGCGCGGTTTCCAGCTCTTCTTTTGTGCGTACTTCATACCCCTGCCCACCGAGCGATGTCGCAACCTCAGCAAATGACGGCCACTGGAATTCCGTCAAGCTCGGGTCCATTTTTCGATCAAGGAACTGGATATGTTCTGCGCCATAGGCGGAGTCGTTGGCAACGATGACAATGAGATCAAGTTCAAGCCGCACGGCGGTGTTAAATTCGTTGATCCCGCCCATCATAAAACCACCATCGCCAGTAAACATCACCACTGGTCGATCTGGTGCAGCCAGCCCCGCGCCGATGGCTTCTTGTAGGCCAATGCCGATGGAACCAAAGTTCGTTGTGGCGACAAAACTCTGCGGGTCAGGAACAGATAACCGACACCAAACCTCGGTCATGAACCGTCCGCCATCCGTAATCAAAACACGGTCTTTTGGTAGCGCCTCCTCAAGCCGCTCCAGCGCGTGGACATAATTTACAAAGCCCTCGGCTGTCTTGTCCGACCCAACAGGGTGCGCTGTCAGCGTTTCAATATCCAATTCGCGGGTAAAGCCACTTGCAGGAATTTCTGCCTCGTCCAGCCAATATAAAATGGTCTCTGCGGTCAGCCCCGCATCGGCCAACAATGCCGCATCAGGATGCAGACCTCCACCGATAGCAGTTGGCTCAATATCCACCTGCACAATCCGCTTGTCCTTCATCAATTTGCCGCGATCCGTGGTGAACTCGTGCAAGCCCGTACCAAAGCAAACGATGCAATCCGATTGGGCAATCAGCTCATAGGCGGCAGGCGTGGAAAGGGTGCCAAAAATATCAATATTGTATGGGTGACCATTGAATAATCCCTTAGCCTTCAACGTCGTCGCAAGAGGTGCCTCCAACCGATCAGCGAGCTTGATGAGCTGATCCTTCGCGGCAACAGCCCCAGCCCCCGCCAAGATCATTGGGCGGCGGGCCGAGGCAATCATGCCGATAGCCTGATCCAGAATATCGCCCTCAGCCACGCCCCCCGGCGCGGTGAACACGTCAAGAACTTTTGCCTCATAGTCCACCTCCTGCCACATGAAATCAGCAGGCATGTTAAGAACAATCGGACGGCGCTCAACCTGTGCTCGATAAAATGCACGGGCAAAATCTATTCCAACAGTCTCAGGCTCGCGCACTTGCTCAAACCCCGCACCGGTTGCCTTGACCACCTCCCGTTGGTCAATACTTTGCGAGTGGCGCGGATTGGCGACAGGCGTATCTCCCGCAAGAAGAACCATCGGAATATGACCCCGCGCCCCTTCAGTGAGCGCTGTCATGCAATTCGTCAAAGCTGGCCCATGAGTCACGCTCGCAACCCCAACCTTCCCAGCAACATGGGTATAGGCCAGCGCCGCCAACACCGAACTGCCCTCATGGGCTGAAGGCACAAACCGCCCACCGCAATCCCGCACAAAGCTGTCCACCATGAAGAGATTAGCATCCCCCATCAGCCCGAACATCGTATCAACCCCGTGGTCTTGGGCTGCGCGGGCAATGGCTTGATAGACATTCATTTTATCGCTCATGGGTGTTTTCTCTATCGCTGTTTTTTCCCTGATAACACAAAGCTAAGCAGACTGATAAGTCTTCCACTATTTTCAACATGCAATTATTTTCCTAAGCTACCCATCAAAGCAAATTCAATAATAAGTCTAAGCTTTAATAGGACACCCCATGCAAGACATTTTCACCGCCCTTGATCTCGCCCCCGATTACCAAACCATCGGCAATGAAAGTTTCAATTCTCGTTTTGCAGTAACCGATCTTGCCACCGCATCCATCGGCGCGTTTGGGGTAGCGCTGGCTGGGCTTATGGAACAACAGGGGTTTGCCGCGCCGCAAAAAATTGAAGTTGTTAGCCGTCTTGCTTCCCTTTGGTTCGGGCAATCTATCAACCCGATAGACTGGGAAATGCCGCCGCTTTGGAATGCTATATCGGGCGATTACAAATGCGTTGATGGGTGGATTAAACTCCACACCAACCTGCCCCACCACCGCAAAGCTGCCCTTGAAGTTTTGGGCTGCGTGGAAGTGCGCGAGACGGTGGCCACCCGTGTGTCCCAGTGGAAAGCCGACGAACTCGAAGCCGCCGTTGTCAAAGCTGGCGGTGTTGCCGCAGCCCTTCGTTCCCATGCAGATTGGCAAGCCCACCCCCAAGGAAAAGCCGTTGCGGAAGAACCTTTAATCGCATGGGGCGCACCCCGAACAGGCAACCTCCGCGCCATACCCACAACCCGCGAGCGCCCGCTTGCTGGCCTACGGGTTCTCGATCTTACCCGCGTCTTGGCTGGCCCCGTGGCGACCAGAACGCTGGCAGGATTTGGCGCAAATGTCCTGCGCGTCGATCCGCCAAATTGGGAAGAAGCCAACGTCATTCCAGATGTCACCTTGGGCAAGCGCTGTTGCCACCTCGATCTCAAAACTGCGGAGGGCCGCACCGCATTTGAACGGCTGCTTTCCACCGCCGATATCTTCATCCACGGCTACCGCCCCGATGCCCTAGAGCGGCTAGGATTTGACGAACACACCCGCGCCGCCCTCGCTCCAAACTTAATTGAAATTTGCCTAGATGCCTACGGCTGGAGCGGCCCATGGGGAATGCGGCGCGGCTTCGACAGCCTCGTACAAATGAGCTGCGGCATCGCGCACGCTGGTATGGAATGGGCAGATGCCGAACAGCCAACCCCGCTCCCCGTGCAAGCCCTAGACCACGCCACGGGATACCTAATGGCCGCCGCCGCCCTCCGCGCCATCACCAAAGCCAGCAAAGGCGAAGGCCTGACAAACGCCAAACTATCCCTCGCCCGAACCGCCCACCTGCTCATGCCGCACCAACAAACAGAGCAAGGCACAATCACCCTTCCCCCAAAGCCAATCGACTATGCCAAAGAAATAGAACCCACAATCTGGGGAAACTCCCAACGCCTAAACCCGCCGTTGGTTATAGAGGGCACACCGATGGCATGGGATGGACCAGCTGTGGAATTGGGATCGGCGCAGGCGGAGTGGGGCGACACAACACCCATGAATTCAGTCCCCGCTTAAAAAACATCAGCTGGACAAACTAGAGGGCAAAACAGGTTTTTATTTGGGCTTTTGCAATTTAAACAATTTTATTAATGGTGGAATAGTACGTGAAGCTACATCCCGATGCCCCCAATAATTTGGATGCATTGGACCAGAAGGAATTCCTACTGATTTGATAATTTTGCAATCAAGATTATTGCTGTCTCGGCAAGTATAGTCTTCCCAAGAATAAGCGGGCGGAACGTTCCCCTGTTTGTTCTGGGATTCAAAGAAATTATTGACCATTCGATCTTTAGTACAAAAGCCTCGACCCAACATCGCTTGGTGATTATCGATAACACTCCACTTTTGGTCTGCAGCCGCACGTTTCAACATTTCATTCAGAGGAAACAGTATTTTATCTCGCGCAAACTCGGACCCAAGTTTATTAATCCCAAATCCAAACAATCTTGCAAAGCCACCCAGAAAGGCTGCCTTTTCAATATTTTTTCCGAATGCCTTATCACGCTCTCCACACAATAAATATCCACCTTTATAGTTCCCACTCCTTATTTCCCGGGGGTATAGTTTTCGTTTTCTTTTAGTCAATGTGTTTGGATAAGTGACAATAAATATGGAAGAGTTCCCTCCAGGTGGGCGTATTCCAGCGTCGCCCATTTTTTTAGCAAATATTGAAATATTTTTTTCAACAGTATTTAGGCCTTTTTTCACAGCTTCAATTGCATCTTTTTTACATTTAACTCTGTTAGCGCAATCCAAAATAATACTTATTAGGCGATCTGAAAAACCTATGTCATTCACACCAATATAAACAAGAATTGCGTCCGGTTGTCTTTTGCACACATGATTGCTGTTACAACCAAGTGCCGCAATTAATTGGTCCAATTGGGATGGGATATCGGCCGGCGAGGGATTCTTTCTTGAATTCGATTTTTTTATATTTCCTATCCCAAGCCCACTACCAGATTTGTACCCCATGAATCCCTCGTGGACTTTCGTTGGTGCAGCAGTTGTATTTCCCGCAGTCCACAATCGAGCAATTTGTGATGCCGATGATCTTCCCGTGTAAGCATGTAATAAACCGGTGTTAGATTCAGCCCCAGAACACGCTAAATTGGCAACGGAAAATGAATAATTCCAATAATCCTGCGCTAGGAGAGTCGTAGCCTGTATAGATGATGAAAACAGTGAACGATGGCATCTAGGGTCAAGCCACATAGATGGTTTATTCCTTATGGAATGATCTCTTAGAGGAAAATATGTATGCGGATTTCCCTCGCCTGACCCAAATGAATCTCCCAAGCCAACAATCAGAAAATCGCGAATTTTAAAAGACAACCTTTCTGTTACATGAATAATTTTTTGGTGTTCTTTGACTGTTATTTTTGCAAAATATTTTTTATTTGCAAAGATTTGAGTGTTAAATTCTTTGCAATCCACATTATTGCGTACTAATTTAGAATTGTTCGGTTTTTCAATGATCCAATCACAAAGAAACCCATTTTTTCGCAAAAAAGCCCCTTTACCAACAAACTTTAAGTTCAATTTGATATCACGCTTAAGGGCCTTATCACTTAAAATGAAATCAGGATGAAATTTATGAGTTTCTGGATTCCACCTTGTCCTAAATTGTTGATTTGTTGGGGCAGGATAGTGGTGAGAGGTGCACTTTTTGGGCTTTGTTTTTTTATTATTTGGGTAAGGAGATGGTTTTACAACGGTTCGCGGGTCACAAGCTTTTTTTCCTTTGAGAGCTCTCGAAAGACGTTGTTTATAATCTCGTGTAGTATTTATTAATCTTTGATTTTCAAACTCCCCATCCATTATACGATTATTATTATAAACACTGTAACTAAGGTATGTTTTATATTCCCGCGCATCAACTATAACTGGAAAAAAAACAAACAAAAACGGCATATAAATAAACATCGACAGCCATCGCGTTAGTACAGCTTGATAAGATTTAAATAACAAACGGAAGGTCATCGGTGTTCCCTCAAAAATTATTTTCCCTTTATTCTACCTAACAAAATAAACATTGCCGATCAATACTTACTCTACATTTAAACAATCACCGTAACTGCTCACAAAACGACTAACTCAGCACCGTCACCCCATCCCGCTCCCCCTAATAAGGAATAGGTGACACCCCAAACAAATACGGATGCGCTAAGAAGAATACCGTGAAGACTATTAGCCCCGTTACGACTGGGCGAATTTCTGCGCTTAAGGGGACTTTTTCTGGTTTCACCCAAGCCCCTTCGCGCCGATTGATGAGCGGGATTTCGACCAGCGCCCAAACCCCTAACGTGCCAAACAAAATGACGGAGAGGTTATCGCCGTTGGCAAGCAAATGGCCGATTGCCCACATGATTAGCCCGGTCAATTGCGGATGGCGGACATATTGTTTCAGGTTGGTTTTCGCGTGGGACAATCCAAAGAAAATGAAACCCAAGAGGACGAGCAACATACCAATATGAGCACCCCACTCTGGTGGTTCATAGACAAACTCTTGGTCAGCAGAACGCCAGCCGATCACCATCAAGACAATCGACAACACCACCCCAATCGAAAACCACATCTGGTAGTTTTTCGCCCCGAATTTTTCCCGCAAAGATGTACGAAACCCAATCCCAAGGCTCGGAATAAAATGCAACACAACCCAAAGCGCCAAGCCCAAAATAAGCCAAATCATATCAGCAACCTTTCTCTCACAAATCTCAAATTACTATTCGAAAATGTGCCTCCACAGTCAATGTGTCAATTCCGCCACTCCCGTCCTCCATGGCGCTCACCCCATTGTAATTAGCACTTATTTGTTTATCTTAAACGGTGAGTCGCGGGGTTGGAGGGCCGTGCTTCTTTATTTTGGTTTGGGGTATCTCCTTTGGTGTTCTCAATCCAATCATCCGTTTGGGAGAACGATACTATGGTTGAAATCGCCACCGAAGCGCCAAGCAAGAAACTGTTCTTGATGGAATTGCGCGCCCTGCCAGAACTGGCTGGGTTCTTTGCCTCCATCCCTTTGCTCGCCGCCACCTGCCCGCGCGGCGATGGTCAGCCTGTTTTGGTTTTGCCCGGTCTTATCACCTCCGACCGTTCAACAATGCCCCTGCGCCATGCGCTTTCGGCGCTTGGATATCCGACCTACGGTTGGGACCTTGGCCGCAATCTTGGCCCCCTACCCGGTATCGAAAAAGCCATGGTTGATCGGGTCATGGAATTGCACGAGAAATATGGCCGTAAGGTCAGCCTTGTTGGTTGGAGCTTGGGCGGTATTTATGCCCGTCAGCTCGCCAAAATGCTACCCGACCATGTGCGTCAGGTCGTCACCCTCGGCAGCCCCTTTAACGGTGACCCCCGCGCAACCAATGCGTGGAAACTATACCAATTCACCAGCGGCCATAAAGTTGATGACCGCGACGAACACATGGGCGGCAGCATTGATGCAACGCCTTCTGTTCCGACTTCCTCAATCTATTCCAAATCCGATGGTGTCTGCGCTTGGCAAAACTGCCTAGAGAAAAAAGCCCCCAACACGGAAAACATCCAAGTTCGTGGCAGCCACTGCGGCCTCGGCCACAACGCCGCCGCCGTCTATGCGGTAGCCGATAGGCTCGCCCAGAAAGAAGGCCAATGGAAGCCCTTCGTGCGCAAGGGAATTAAAGGCATAGTCTATCCAGAGGCCCCCCATTCTAAGGGGAAGTAGAGGAACTCACAGGGCAGGAATGACTTGTCCGACTTTCTCTTCTATCTCCGCTATGAGATTTTTGCGGCCTTCGCCTGCACGACTTCGGTAGGCAAACCCGTGCATTATATCCAATAACAACCCAGCCTTCGCTTTTGATGAGAATGAGGCGGGCAGTTGTTTTTCCTGTTTGAATTTCTCAAAACCACGTTCCAAAATTATACTGGCAGCCTTCGCCCCTATAGCAAGCATGTCCCCCACTTCTGGAATTTCTCCCGCCGTGGTCGCCGCACAGGAGGCCATAAGACAGCCCTGCGCTCGGTCCCCAGAGCGGGTTTGGTTTTCCACCAGTACGGTGAGAAATGCGCTAACGGCTTCGCGAGGATCAGCCGCCTCATCGAAAGCAACCACGGGTGCGCTGCCAATGCCTGCTCCATAGGCAGCAAGTGCATCCAGATATAGCGAACGCTTATCGCCAAAGGTGGAGTAGAGGCTTGGGCGGTTAATGCCCATAGCTTTTGTCAAATCGTCAAGCGACGATCCATCATATCCCTTCGCCCAAAACACCTCGACCGCAGCGTCAAGCGCCACCTCCCGCTCGAATTTTTTAGGTCTTCCAACTTTATTTTGTACCATTTAATACAAAATCCTTGACTTGCTGTTTCATCGGCAATAAATACCGTTCAGTACAAAATAACAGAAAGATCTCAAAATGTCTAATTCAAACTCAACAAACATCTTAAAAATCAATTCCAGTGGACGCATGGAGGGTTCCTACTCCCGCCCCCTCGTTAATCAATTGGTCGACAGATTATTGCAAGGAAATGCCAAAGCCAATGTCGTTGATCGTAATGTATCAAGCGGCATCGAGTTCGTTGACGAAAACTGGATCAATGCAAATTTCACCCCCAAGGATGATAGGAGTGCGGCTCAAAAAGAACGGCTGGCTGGGTCTGACGCACTCGTCGATGAATTGATCGCCGCCGATACTTTGGTGATCGCAGTTCCGATTTATAACTTCGGTGTTCCCGCCACACTTAAGGCATGGGTTGACCAAATCGCTAGAGTCGGCCGAACCTTTCAATACACTGAGTCAGGCCCCGAAGGGCTGTTACTCAATAAGAAAGCCTATCTTGTCATAGCATCAGGCGGTACAAAATCCGGCAGCGAAATTGATTTCGCAACGGGCTTTATGCGGCATATCTTGGGCTTCATTGGCATCACCGATGTCGAAATCATCCCCGCCGATCAGCTGATGATGGACGAAGAAGCAAGCCTAGCCAACGCTCACAAACTGATTGCGAGCATCTAGGTAAAGCGCTTGGGATAACGGGAGGGAGGGGGCTACCCCTCCTTCTTACCAATACTATCGCGTATTTCCTGAACGCCTTCTTGCATGCGGTCTTTTAGGATGTTGAAGGATTCTGAACCCGTATCCTTAGCGATCTCGCCGAGTTCTGTTGCGTTCTTGATTGTCTTTTCAAACGACTTCTTCGCGAAGGCCACTTGGTCGGTGACGACTTGCTTTGGGGAGCTGGTGGCGTTGATGCCCTGCACCATTTCAGTAATTTCAGCTAAGCCTTCTTCAAGTTGCTCGCGCTGTTTGCTCATCATGCCCTGTGCGCCCGTTGTGGTGGCTGACACGGCATCTTGCAAAGCTTGGATGTTCTTGCGGTGGTAGCTCACGACATTTTCAATGTCTGGTTTGGGCAGAGAGAGGTTCTCTCCGAACTTTTGAAACATATCGAACATTGAACCTGATGATTTTTTATCGGCCATGGGGCTTCCTCCAGTTAGACGTCTTATTGTTATGAAGGGAGTGTGTACCCTAGCCCACCAAAAGTAAAATCGAGTGCAGGATTACCCCTGCAATCCCGCCAATCACCATGCCATTGAAGCGGATGTATTGTAGGTCTTTGCCGATGTTGGCTTCTATCAACAGTGTTAGTTGAGCAAAATCCCAAGCCTTCACCTGCTCGGAGACATACTTTGAGACACCACTTTTTTGCTTTTCTATAAGAGAAGACAAAATACGCACCATCTCGCTATCAATTTCTTTTTTCAAAGCCTTCTCTTTTTTCAGGTTCTTACCGATATCGACAAACATGCTGGTCAGCCGCCGCACGGTAGCGGAATCGTCCTTCTTCACATCGTCTTTCAAATATTTGCGCAGGCTTTTCCATAGACGCTCGGCGATATCGGCAAACTCTGGACGCGCCAAAATATCCCGTTTCATCTCTTCCACCCGATTGGCAAACCGTTTCGAGCGCTTAATACGGCGCACATAGTCCTTGAGGAATTTCTCAAATTCTGCCCGCATTTCATGCTCGGGATCGTTCTTCACTTCATCAAGCAACGCACTCCCCGCCTTTACTATACGGCGCAGGATAAGCGCGTCGGTGCGGAAGAAATTGAACATGCTTGGCAACTCATCATGCACCTTCAACCGAATGGCTTCCAAGGCCACATCGTCGTTGATGAATTTATGCAGGGCCGCAATAAGGTCATTCATCAGCTTTTGATGAGAGCCATCATTCACAAACGAGTCCAACAGCCGTGCCGCGATAGGCGCAACTTCCGTTTTGGCCAATTGCTCCTGCACCCTATTAGCGGCGAAAGTTTTCATTCCCGTATGGTCGATTGCATCGAGCAGTTGCGGAATAAGCTTGGCGGCAAATTGGGCAAGCTCTTCCGATTTAGCAGGCGTTGAGAGCCATTTAGCAATTTCATCAGCAAACTTAATCTCGGCCAGCTTACTGCCGATGGTTTCTTTCGAAAGAAAGTTCTTCTCTATGAACCGTCCAAGGTTATCACCAATCCGCGCCTGATTATTGGGAATAATAGCCGTATGTGGAATCGGTAGGTTCATGGGGCGTTTGAACAACGCCACCACCGCATACCAATCCGCGATGCCCCCAATAGTGGCGGCTTCCGCGAAGGCAGACACGAAGGAAAGCCAAGAAGCCTGCTCTGGCCACCGTGCTTCTGCAATCTTGGTCAGCACCATTACAACAAAGCAAAGCACCAGCACGATTGTCGCCAACCGCTTCACGCGAGCCAGCTCAACCAACTTGTCTAATTCATTCTGGCTAAGTTCGTGTGCCAAGGGTCAGCTTTTTGTTCATTGCTTATCGTTTGTCATCTTATAGCGATAACGGCTAATAAAGCACCCCGCCGCATTTGCCTCCTATTCGATTCCTCAAATGCACTGGTTTAGGAGCGGTAATTTTCAATAATTCCCCTCCAATGCCCCTCATATCGCTGCGTTTTTGCCAAACCACTAAATATTTTCAAATTTTCTTTTCCGATTAACAAGTTGAAATATATAAGATAATCAACTTATCTACAATTAACTCTAACGTAAACGTAAGTTTTATGTTGCAATGCACAAAAATACTGCTACATTCAACCTGTCTCGGGTCGATACTGAGCGGGACGAAACCAAACCATAGCTTCTAAAGGATGGAATATATCATGACTAAAACAGCAAAAAACACAAAATCGGCTTCACCAATCAAAGCTGAAGAGATTTCAAAAGTTTCAAACAAAGTTGCAGCTTCTACACGTGAGTTCGTTAAACGCTCCGCAGCAAGCGCTAAAGAGCGCGCTGAAAACCTGCACGA
>JAZGFF010000123.1:0-7320 GCA_036479095.1 Rhizobiaceae bacterium
AAGCTTTCCCGATAGGCACAGTAGTTTCGATTCGATACGAACCGCCGATATACATGGCTGTTTTTCGTATTCAACACTATCGCACCACGGTCATGGATTATATCTTTGACCCTTTCGCAAGAATAGGAGCGAGTAGATGGTCGAGCATCCGCAAGCTGTGGGAGTAGGAAAGTGGAGACAATGGCTGCACTTACACTTGCGAAAAAGAGATTGGTAAATCTTAGTTTACTCATCAGATCATTCCTTTATTTGTAGATGGATTGTATATTCTGGTGTAAAATCACCCAAGTATGTGCATTAACGCACAGATCAGTCTACTGGCCAAATCCAGGGGGAATTTGGCCTGAGTGCTTGGCTTATCTGGTACCAAGACATTGGCCATTGTTGTCGCTACCTTGGTGCCATGAAAAGCAAAGCACTGGCTTCAGATGCGAGAATAGAAGGATATGATTATGACAAAGATGACCACTGAGGAAGCTTTCGTTAAAGTGCTACAAATGCACGGGATAGAACATGCTTTTGGCATTATTGGTTCGGCAATGATGCCTGTGTCTGATCTATTCCCAGTTGCCGGAATTCATTTCTGGGATTGTGCCCACGAATGCAATGCCGGAATGACCGCAGATGGTTACACCCGCACCACCGGTAAGATGTCGATGATGATTGCCCAAAACGGGCCCGGTATTACGAACTTCGTAACTCCTGTAAAGACAGCATTTTGGAATCATACACCCCTATTGTTGGTAACACCGCAGGCTGCCAATAAAACAATCGGGCAGGGTGGGTTTCAAGAAATTGAGCAGATGAAATTGTTTGAAGACATGGTCTGTTATCAAGAAGAAGTGCGTGATCCTACTCGCATTGCTGAAGTATTGAACCGTGTCATTGAAAAAGCATTTCGTGGAATGGCGCCTGCACAAATCAATGTCCCTCGAGATTATTGGACGCAGGTCGTTGATATCGAACTGCCACAGATTGTTAAGTTGGAACAACCTCAAGGTGGGGCACAGGCAATTAAAGAGGCTGCTAGGTTACTATCTGATGCCAAGTTCCCTGTGATCTTGAATGGCGCCGGGGTCGTGCTAGGTGGAGCCATTCCCGCTTCGGCTAAATTGGCTGAAAAACTCTCGGCGCCCGTATGTTGTGGGTATCAACACAACGATGCTTTCCCCGGCAGTCATCCATTATCCGCAGGGCCGTTGGGTTATAATGGGTCGAAGGCTGCGATGGAATTGATTTCTAAGGCTGATGTCGTTCTTGCCCTGGGAACACGGCTCAACCCATTTTCAACATTGCCGGGTTACGGAATCGATTATTGGCCAACGAAAGCAAAAATTATCCAAGTGGATATCAATTCTGACCGCATAGGCCTGACCAAAAAGGTGACGGTCGCTATCCAAGGGGATGCAAAGGCGGTAGCCGAACAATTGCTCGATCAACTGTCAGCTAAGGCTGGCGATGATGGTCGTAAGGAACGTGAAGCGCTTATTCATCAAACGAAATCAGCTTGGTTACAATTGCTCTCCTCAATGGATCACGAGGATGATGATCCCGGAACCAGCTGGAATGAGCGCTCGAGAAATAGAGAGCCTGATCGGATGAGTCCACGGATGGCATGGCGCGCAATTCAGCAAGCCCTACCCAAGGATGCTATTATATCGTCAGACATTGGTAACAATTGCGCGATTGGTAATGCCTATCCAACTTTTGAACAGGGGCGGAAATATTTAGCTCCTGGTCTATTTGGCCCATGCGGTTATGGCTTCCCTGCAATCCTTGGTGCGAAAATTGGTAATCCCGATGTGCCTGTTGTTGGCTTTGCTGGCGATGGAGCATTTGGGATATCAATGAATGAAATGACTTCCTGTGGCAGGAACGATTGGCCGCCAATTACCATGGTGATTTTTCGTAATTACCAATGGGGTGCAGAAAAACGGAATACCACGCTTTGGTATGACGATAATTTCGTCGGGACTGAATTGAACCTCGGTGTTGAGTACGCAAAAATTGCGGAAGCTTGCGCCTTAAAGGGGGTGCAAGTGAGTACGATGGAAGGCCTGTCGGCCGCGTTGGAAAATGCAGTAGAAGGGCAAATGAAACGGAATGAGACAACCTTTATTGAGGTCGTCTTAAATCAAGAGCTCGGTGAGCCTTTCCGGCGTGATGCAATGAAAAAGCCGGTGTCAGTGGCTGGGATTGATCCTAAAGATATGCGCCCACAAAAAGGCGCATAGGGAAAATTAAAAGGGGAGCATGTCAGAATCATGGAAAGCCTACTTGCCCTAGTTGACCTGACGGGAACTGAATTTACGATTTGCACAGCTGTGATCTTCATTGCTGGTATGGTTCGAGGATTTTCGGGCTTTGCACTATCGGCGGTTGTGATGGCAGCTCTGGTTTCTATCCTCCCTCCGGTCGAGCTCATCGCTATTTGTTGGTTCCTAGAGTTCACGGCCAGTTTGTTCATGGTGCGAGGTGGGATCAAGGATTATGATAAATTCACGGTCTATGGACTGGTAGTAGGTTCGGCGAGTGGCGCACCCATTGGTTATTATTTGACCAATACTTTGCCAATTGAAACCTCGAAAATAATTGCCCTAGTCATTATCTTGGTGTTGGCGGTGTTGCAGTTACTGAAGGTACGTGCATCCATTTTGGCAACCAAGCCCGGGGTCATACTTTCCGGTATCACCGCTGGGATTGCAGCAGGGTTGGCCGGTGTCGGGGGAATGATGACAGCACTTTATGTGTTAGCACGAGATTCATCGGTGGAAACGATGCGAGGATCATTGATCATGTATTTGTTTATGATGATCCCGTTTGGCCTATTCTACCAGATATATTTTGGCCTCATGGATATTCAAGCTGTGATAAGGGGGCTTATCTGGGTGCCGGTGAGTTTTACAGGTGTTATTGCTGGGAATATGATGTTTAGTCAAAAATATGCCCCTTACTATAAGCCATTCTGCTTGGCATTATTAATGGTGCTGGCGGCTGTTGGGTTAGCTCGTATGGTGATCGCATGACAAAACGGAATGTAAACTTGTCCAAGCCGCTTGGTGAAAAAGTGTCCACCGTTTGTTATATGTGCGCCTGCCGATGCGGTATCAATGTTTATCTCAAAGATGGGGTGAACGGCAAACAAAGCATCCGTTATATTGAGGGTAATCGAGATCATCCAGTCAATAAGGGTGTTCTTTGTGCCAAAGGTTCTGCTGGGATAATGCAGCATTATTCTCCGGCAAGGTTGCAGGCGCCAATGAAGCGAGTGGGGCCGCGTGGTTCTGGAGAATTCAAAGAAATCTCTTGGGATGAAGCGTTAGAATTAGCGGTAGAGTGGCTGGAACCGTTGAAAGATGACCCAAAAAAACTGGCATTCTTTACCGGGCGTGATCAATCTCAATCCCTGACATCATGGTGGGCGCAAGCATTTGGAACTCCAAATTATGCAGCCCATGGTGGGTTCTGCTCGGTTAATATGGCTGCTGCTGGAATTTACACGATTGGGGGCGCATTTTGGGAATTTGGCACACCGGACTGGGAACGGACAAAATTGTTCATCATGTTTGGTGTGGCTGAGGATCATGATTCCAACCCAATGAAAATGGGCATAGGAAAACTGAAGAATAACGGTGGGCGGTTTGTATCGATCAATCCAATTCGCACTGGTTACTCGGCGGTAGCTGATCATTGGTTGGGTATTCGCCCAGGCACTGATGGCTTGTTGATTCTGTCGATCATTCATGAGTTGTTTGCGATGCAGAAAATTGATGTTGATTATCTTCTGCGCTATTCAAATGCTGCATTTTTGGTGATCGATGCGCCGGGTACAAAGGAACACGGACTCATCGCGCGTGATAAAAACGGGGTGGAGTTGGTTTGGGATAGTCGTAAAAATAAGCCAGTTCCCCACACTGTAAAAGGGGTGGTTCCCCTGATCACTAAGGCGGTTATGTTGCCAAAAAAAGTGAAAGCAAAACCTGTTCTACTGATGATGGCTGAGGAATATTCTAAGGTAGAATATGCGCCAGAAACAGTTGCCGAACAAACAGGAATAGAGGCCGAAACCATTCGCGGTCTGGCCCGCGAAATTGCCCATGTCGCATTTGAGGAAGAGATTACGATCGAACAAGAATGGGTGGACATGAAGGGCAAAAAACATGATCGCTTTATTGGCCGCCCGGTTTCCTTTCATGCCATGCGCGGTATTTCTGCCCATTCAAACGGCTTTCAAACTTGCCGCGCTTTGCATGTGTTGCAGGTGTTGATTGGATCTGTTGATTGCCCTGGTGGATTTCGGTGTAAACCCACTTATCCAAAACCATACACGGCACATCCAAAACCTCATGCCCATCATGAAAATGGAACTAGCGGCCCATTAGCTGGCCCTCATCTTGGGTACCCTAGGGGGCCGGAAGACTTGCTCTTGGATGATGATGGAAATGCATTGCGGATTGATAAAGCGTTTACTTGGGATGCGCCGCTATCCACCCATGGAATGATGCATATGGTGATAACCAATGCACACGCGGGTGATCCCTATAAGATCGATACACTCTTTATGTACATGGCAAATATGGCGTGGAATTCTTCGATGAATACGCGGGAAGTCATTGAGAAACTGACTGATAAAAATGAGGATGGAGAATACGTTATTCCCCATATCATCTACAGCGATGCCTATCGTTCAGAGACAGTTGCCTATGCAGATTTGATCTTGCCAGACACAACTTATCTCGAGCGGCATGATTGTATTTCATTACTCGATCGGCCTTGCTCAGAACCGGATGCAGTTGTTGATGCAATACGTTGGCCTGTGGTGGAACCCAACCGCGATGTGCGTGGATTTCAATCAGTTCTTCTTGATTTGGGCGCGCGATTGAGCCTGCGAGGAATGGTGAAAAAGGATGGGTCGCCCACTTACAAAGATTATGCAGACTACATCGTAAACCACCAACGCAGGCCAGGGGTTGGACCTTTGGCTGGCTGGCGTGGGAAGAAAGGCAACAAAACCGGTCTGGGAGAGCCCAATCCTAACCAGCTTGACCGATATAAGGAACATGGTTCTTTTTCTGTGACGCACCTCCCCAAAGAAGCCCAATTCTTTAAACATGCGAACCGCGCCTATCAAAAATTTGCAGTCGAAATGGGGTTCTTTGAGGAACCGCAACCGGTCACATTCAACCTCTATTCGGAAGTTCTTCAAAAATTCCGCTTAGCTGCGCAAGGTCACGGAGAAATTCAACCACCTGAAAGGTTGAAACCTCGATTGGTGGAGACCTTTGATCCCCTGCCAATTTGGTATGCACCGTTTGAAGAAGAATGCTTAGGTGATCGCTTGGAAGACGAGTTCCCGTTCCATGCGCTGACCCAAAGACCAGCAGCGATGTATCATTCATGGGGCTCCCAAAATGCTTGGCTGCGCCAAATACACACCAAGAACCCAATGTATGTGCCGTCTTCGATATGCGATGATAAACAGTTGAAGGATGGGGACTGGGCTTGGGTTAGTTCATGGCATGGTAAAATAAAAGTGCAGATCGCCCGTATGGATGCGGTGAATTCTAATACTCTTTGGACCTGGAATGCGATTGGAAAAAGGCGTGGAGCATGGGGGCTGGATAAGAATGCTCCAGAGGCAACAAAGGGGTTTTTGCTCAACCATCTCATCAATGAGCTACTACCACCAAAGGGGGATGGGCACCGTTGGGGGAACTGTGACCCGATCACGGGGCAAGCCGCTTGGTATGACCTGCGGGTCAATATTAACAAAGCAATGCCAGGTGATGCGTTGAGCGAACCGCAATTGGGTGAACAAAAACGTGAAAACTCTGTGCCGAGTGAACTACGGTATGGCCTGGAGTGGACAAAATGACTGCACTGCCAAAGCATACTCGTAAAAAATTGGGGTTGGTGATTGATCTAGATACCTGCGTTGGCTGTCATGCCTGTGTGATTAATTGCAAAGAATGGAACACATCTGGTTACGGTACGGCTTTATCTGATCAAGATCCCTATGGAGTAAATCCATCGGGCGCTTGGCTAAATCGAATTCATACTTTTGAAGTCGTGGCGGAAAAGCCAAAAGGGCAAGGGGCCGGAGAAGTGATTGGCACTGCGGGGGAGGTACGGGTGGTACATTTTCCAAAGTCTTGTTTGCACTGCGATGATGCGCCTTGTGTCACTGTTTGCCCCACCGGTGCCTCCTATAAACGATCCGAAGATGGGATCGTGTTGGTGGACGAAGATATGTGCATCGGTTGTGGGCTTTGTGCTTGGTCATGCGCTTATGGCGCAAGAGAAATGGATATGGCCGCTGGGGTGATGAAAAAATGCACCCTCTGTGTTGATCGAATTTACAATGAAGAGTTGGAGGAGATCGACCGTCAGCCGGCTTGCGTTAGAACTTGCCCCGCAGGTGCGCGTCACTTTGGAGATCTGGGCGATCCAAATTCTGAGGTGTCTAAGCTGGTGGAAGCGCGGGGTGGATTTGATTTAATGCCGGAGCAGGGCACCAACCCGGTCAATAAATACTTACCCCCTCGTGACAGGACTGAACTAGGATCAGGTATGGATGCAATTTCAAACCCTCCAGAAGACCCAGCGAAAGGACTACTGGGGTGGATCGATCGAGCGCTATCTGGGAATGACGAGAAGAAAGTTTCAAAATGAATCCTGCCTTATCAGTAGTTGCATTCACAACCCTTTCGGGTGTTGGGTATGGTCTCGCATTCGTGTTGGCTCTTGGCCATGGAAACCCGTCAGCGCTAACTACTAAAATCGCGTGGATCGTCGCGTTGGTCTTGATTGTTGCGGGCCTTTTATCTTCAACACTTCATTTAGGTAATCCGCAAAGAGCCTGGAGAGCTTTTTCTCAATGGCGTAGTTCTTGGTTGTCGCGCGAAGGGGTGATGGCAGTCCTAACTTTTGTCCCTCTTTTGGCTTTGAGTGCGATGAGTATTTTGGAAGGTAAGTTTCATTTAGGTTTGGGTTATCTTACTGCGATCATGTGCGCTGTAACGGTTTACTGTACCGCCATGATTTATGCTTCTCTTCGATCTGTTGCCCAATGGAATACGGGCTGGACGCCGCTTGTTTATCTTCTGTTTTCCCTCACCAGTGGGACAATGTTGTACATCGCATTTTTCGGCCCTGCAGTTGGCACGCGCTCGATGATGATTTGGGTTTATCTCACCATGATTTTTTTGGTGGTGTGCTGGGGGGCGAAATTCATCTGGATGCGCCGTTCGCTAGGTGTTGGTTACGGTCAAAGCACGATGGAGAGCGCAACAGGTTTAGGCAAGTTGGGTAAAGTGCGAT
>JAZGFF010000124.1:0-2022 GCA_036479095.1 Rhizobiaceae bacterium
TATTGCCGAGAAAGATTCACAGGAGCCGCAGGATGCGGAGGGTTAAGATGGAACATGATGATTTGAACATTTTGGGCAAGTTGAATGCCCCAAAATCCAGCGATAAGGCGCGGGATATGGCTGTGAATTCAGCTATGGATGCGTTTGATTCTGTGGGTGACGCTGTGGGTGCTGCTGCGGTTCTTGAAAATAGTTCACCTGAAACCCAAGGAATTTCTACGGGCGAACGTCCTACCTCTATAGTCAACACACTTTGGAGCTTATTTATGAACAATGTTATGAAACCCGTATGGAATATGAAACCCGCAACAATGGCCACCGTTGCCGGGGTCTTGATGGTGCCTTTTGCAGGCGTTGTCGCTTGGAATGTGATGGAGCCGCAAGGGGTTGTCGTTCCGCCAGCCGTTGCGGTTGCTGAGCAGAAGGTAAAAATGAAAAGTGAACTGGACGGGCGTTCTGGGGCAACTGTTGCTCAAGATGATGTCGTGGCCAGCTCTCCTGTTGCAAAAGGGGCGCGTCAGGAGGGACTGATCGGGAAATTGGCCGCGCCAAAGCGCCTGAAACGACGTGTTCGTGCAGCTAAACCTGCGGCTGGTTATTTAAGAAAGGCGAATGAAGCGCCGATGATTGCGCCTGCGCCTTTGCCCAATGCTGAAGGTGAGAAGTTTACAGAGTTCAAAGACAACGGGGTGAAACCTGTAAAAATAGCTCCTGTTTCTACATTCTCAATTGATGTCGATACCGCTTCCTATGCGCGAGTTCGCGCGATGTTGAACACGGGGAATTTGCCACCAAAGGGCATGGTGCGGGTTGAAGAAATGGTGAATTATTTCGACTATTCCTATGCTCTGCCAGAAAACAAAGCACAGCCGTTTAAACCGACAGTTACCATCATGCAGACCCCTTGGAATGAGCATACAAAACTGATGCACATTGGCATTAAGGGCTTTGATATTGAGGCGGCGGAACAGCCAAAGGCGAACCTTGTGTTCTTGCTGGATGTATCTGGCTCTATGAGTGCACCCAATAAATTGCCGTTACGTATCAAATCGTTCCGCCTGTTGCTTCAAAAGTTGAATCCAACAGATACGGTGTCGATTGTGACCTACGCTGGACGTGCCGCAACTGTTTTGAAGCCAACAATGGCCAGTGATCGGGATGCGATTATTAATGCGCTTGAGAACCTGAAAGCCGGTGGTTCCACAGGCGGAGCGCAGGGTATTGAGCAGGCCTATCGGTTGGCAAAACAGGGGTTTGTTGAGGGCGGCGTGAACCGCGTTATGCTCGCCACCGATGGTGATTTTAATGTCGGTATTTCTGACCCAGAACAATTGAAAGACTTCATTGCCAAGAAGCGTAAAACTGGGATTTATCTCTCTGTTTTTGGGTTCGGAACGGGCAATTATAATTATGCTCTGATGCAATCTCTGGCGCAAAACGGTAATGGCCAAGCGGCTTATATCGACACGCTTGCCGAAGCGCAAAAGACGCTTGTCGAAGAGTCTGGTGGGACGCTATTCCCGATTGCCACTGATGTGAAAATTCAAATGGAGTTTAACC
Source organism: Rhizobiaceae bacterium (assembly GCA_036479095.1). Lineage (GTDB taxonomy): Bacteria > Pseudomonadota > Alphaproteobacteria > Rhizobiales > Rhizobiaceae > Pseudahrensia. Next base: position 1,561 of record JAZGFF010000124.1, read on the forward strand.
CGGCAAAAATTGCCGAGTATCGTTTGATTGGGTATGAGACCCGCGCCTTGAAGCGTGAGGATTTCAACAACGATAAAGTGGATGCAGGTGACATTGGTTCTGGCCACACGGTTACGGCGATTTATGAACTGACCCCCGTTGGCAGTCCTGCGGTTTTGACTGATCCATTGCGTTATGGAGCGGATGGAAAAGCCAAGGCTAAGAGGTTGGTTGGCGATCCCTTTGGTGAAATTGGTTTCCTCAAAATGCGCTACAAATTACCGGGGGAGAGCAAGAGTAAGTTGCTCAAAACGCCTGTAGTTATGCACGACCCGAAGATCACCAAGTTCGCGTTTCCTCAAGATGCAACCTTCGCAACGGCGGTGGCGGCATTTGGCCAAAAGCTGCGGGGCAATACGGCGGTGAGCGATTATTCCTATAAGGAAATTGCGGAACTGGCATCGAGCGCCAAAGGCGATGATA
>JAZGFF010000125.1:0-12508 GCA_036479095.1 Rhizobiaceae bacterium
AATTTCCCAAATCTAACATACAAACAACCCTACCCAAACCAGTTGTCTTTTCTCCCTGCCCATAACGAAGGTTCTTCTCAACCGACATATGAGGGAATAAAAGTGGTGCTTGGAATACAACCCCAAGACGGCGCTTCGGGGAAGGTACATTTACCCCAGTTTCACCGTGATAAATCACCCGATCATCGATCGTAATCACCCCTTCATCCGGCTGCCAAAGCCCTGCAATGGCTCTTAGAATTGACGTTTTTCCGGAACCTGAATCTCCATAAAGCGCAATCACCGCTTCCTTAGTGTGGATGTCTACATCAATTTGAAATGACCCAAGCACCCCTTTTATATTCACAACTAACATGCCTAGCGCTCCCTCTTTCGTTCCATGATCGCCATGGTCCATTCTGAAGCGATGATTGCGATAAACGATAATGCTATTGAAATTCCAATCAATATGATTGCCGCGCGATCGCCGCTTGGGGATTGCAATAGGGTGTAGATCGCCAGCGATAGGGTTTGCGTTTCTTCGGGAATATTTGAAACAAATGTGATGGTCGCACCAAACTCGCCTAGGGCTTTTGCGAATCCCAGAACTAAGCCTGCTAAGACACCAGGCCAGGCCAAAGGCAAGGCGATTGTCGAAAACCTCTTCCAGCGTCCAGCCCCTAAAGTCGCCGCAATATCTTCAAGTCGAGCGTCCTGTGTTTCAAATGCCAAACGAATGGGCCGAACCACTAAGGGAAAGGCCATCAGTCCTGCTGCTAAAGCTGCACCGGTCCAAGAAAACACCAATCCAATTCCCCATTGATCGAGAATAGAGCCAATCCAGCCTCGCCGTCCAAACACCAACAACAAAGTGTATCCAGTAACAACCGGCGGTAAGACAAGCGGTAAATGAACCAAAGCGCTCAGCAATGCTTTTCCACGCAATCCTGGCCGCGCTAAAAGACGACCAACCACGATTGCCAAAGGCACAACAACCAGCATAGCCAAAGCTGCCACCTTCAAAGAAAGGAAGACAATCCCCAAAATTTTTGGATCAAATATTGTTTCCACCACCTAGCGCCCTATGGGCGGTGGTAAGAACCCCGCTTTTGCAAATACTGAACCTGCAACGGACGTGCCGAGAAATTCAAGGAACTTGTTTGCGCCCTTGGCCGCCTCAGGCGTGCGCGCTACCCAATAGGCAATGGGTGTGTGGCTGTTGTTAGGAAAAACCAGTAATGATTTTACGCCTGGTTCCACCAAAACGTCCGTACCATATACAATAGCAGCACCCACCTCCCCCAAGACAACACGACGTAATGTAACCCGCACATTTTCCCCAAACACGGCATGGTCTTTCGCCTTCGCCCACCAACCTTTTTTCGTTAAGGCTTCCCGTGCATATTGTCCAGCAGGAACCGTATCCGGTTCTGCCATCGCGAACGAATATTGGGTCAATAAAGAATGCGCGTCAGCCCAATTCTCAGTTTCATTCCGCACTGCAACAACTAAACGATTGCCTGCAAAACTCTTGCGCGAGTGCACAACAATCAATCCCTTTTGAGAAACCCAATCCATCCATTTTTGATCCGCAGAGATAAACAAATCTGCGGGCGCACCCGCATTTAATTGCCGAGCTAGTTGAGAGGTTCCAGCAATAGAAAGCACAACTTTCTGTTTTGAAACCTGTTCAAATTCACGAGCAATTTTTCCCATCACATCGCTCAAACTAGAGGGTGTAAATACAATCAATTTTTCGGCAGCAAACCCACTTTCTAGATGAAATGCAAAACCCAACCATAAACTGAGGATTAAAGAAAAGGCACGCAAAATAATAGCTCCGAGCGTGGTCGTTCTAACTAGACAAGTTGGCCGCGATATTAGCCAAGGCACTGATTGCATCCCAATCTCCAGCTGCAATCTTATCCTTAGGAGCAACCCATGAACCGCCAACACAAATTACATTATCTAATTCAAGATACTTTGGTGCATTTTTAGAATTCAACCCACCGGTCGGGCAAAACTTCACTCCTTGCAAAACGGGTGCAATGGCTTTCAAATAATTGACACCTCCAGCTTGCTCTGCAGGAAAGAATTTTAAAAATTCGTAGCCCTCCCCCATCAACCCCATTGCTTCACTTGGTGTTGCAATGCCGGGCAATAGGGGAATATCAACTTTACGGTTAGCCTCAATCAACTCTACACTCGCCCCTGGAGAAACGATAAATTGGCACCCAACTTCAACACAATCTTTCATCATCCCTGGGGTCAGGACGGTACCTGCCCCAACAATTGCTCCCTCAACCTGTTTCGCAACAGCACGGATGCACTGAAGTGCAGCAGGAGTTCGTAGGGTGATCTCGATGACGGGCAACCCACCTGCCACGAGAGCTCTGGCAGTGTTTACTGCAATTTCCTCATCATCAAACTGCAACACAGGAACAACAGGGCTCAATGATAATATTTCTTCTAAGCGCTGGTTTTTAGTTTTCATGGTACGTTTCAATTCATTTTCAATTCGATGCCACTAGACTAGGCGATACGCTTTGAAATGGAAAGTAAGCCTTTACGAAGCTTGCGCTTCCATTTCCGCCCTACTCCTGAAATTTTTGTATGAGCAACCTTTGTGGCCATGTTTGTTGCTTTAACAATCTTAGATTTAGTCTCGCGTACACAGCCAACAACAACACTTGCCTTACCGAAAATTGATGTCCTTAACGACTTTTCAACGATCCCTGTTTCTTCCAACAAGTGATCCCGTTGATATTGCCTAACAACCCGATCCGTAATCAAACCAAACAGCCCATCTGCGACCAACACATAGCCTTTAAGGGTCAGCGCCCGTTGCAATAATTTCACACTTTGGCCGCGGGCTCCGAACTTTAAGTTTATTTGATCGCCGAAATCTTCATTGATTGGGATCGGTAGAACCGCTTTTCCTGCTTCTTTGGTTATTCGCACAAAGGCTTCGCCTATCTTTTGATCATATTTGTTTTTATGAAAACTCGGCCCATTATAGCGACGAGCAAATGCCACCCAATCACGTTCATGTAATGCTTTCACAAGCCCTGCTTTTTCGATGTACCGCGCCATTAACGCAACTTGCCCGACGATACCGGATCGCGCTTCGGCAACCAGCGCATCTACACTGCCATAACCGAGCCACTGCCAATGCGCCCCCATCACTTGCCCCAAACCCCACGATACGGAAGAAAGGGCAGCTGTACGATTAATGCGGATCGCGCGGTTTAGCAGTTTCCATCGCCCAACTTGGCTCCTTGGGTTTTTCACTCCCCCTGCCCTACCACTGGCCAGACCTTCACTGCGCGCCTCTAGTTTTGCTTCGCCTTTTAAAAATCGATTAAAATAATGCCCCTCAAATCGTATCAGTGGCTCCAGTTTTCCTTGAACCTTTGCCAAAGTCCGCCCACCAGATTCAACTTCAGCCACGGCCAATAGGGCTGCCGCCGGAATTTGCAATCGTTTCGCAATCTTCGCTATTTCAATTTTCGTTTCTACGTCAAACATAAAAAAATGCTCCACAAAATGAATAAAGGAGCATTCTCGTGTATCTTGTTGGTGCGGGGATAAATATTCCCGATCTTTTTATCCCATGGTTGGGATGGAAAATTCTGCACCATCTTTAATGCCAGATGGCCATCTGGTCGTGATCGTTTTTGTGCGCGTATAAAACTTAAATGCATCTGGGCCGTGCTGGTTTAAATCACCAAATCCAGAACGCTTCCAACCACCAAAAGTGTAGTAAGCCAAGGGCACTGGAATAGGCACATTGATACCAACCATACCGATATTAATACGTGCCGCAAAATCACGTGCAGCATCACCATCGCGGGTGAAGATTGCAACACCGTTTCCGTATTCATGGGTCATGGCAAGATCGAGACCTTCTTCATAATCTTTGGCACGAACCACGGAAAGCACTGGCCCAAATATCTCTTCTTTATAGATCGACATATCTTTGGTGACATTATCAAACAGGCAGCCACCGATGAAGTAGCCGTCTTCATATCCTTGCATAGAAAAATCGCGGCCATCGACCACAAGGTCTGCCCCTTCTTTCACACCAGCATCGATGAAACCTTTGACCCGATCACGGGCTTCCTTGGTTACCAAGGGGCCAAAATCTGCATCATCGCCAGCCGTGTAGGGTGCAATTTTGAGGTTCTCGACGCGCGGTGTGAGTTTTTCCATCAAGCGATTTGCCGTATCTTCACCAACTGGAACTGCAACAGAAATCGCCATGCAACGCTCGCCAGCCGCGCCGTAACCTGCACCAATCAGCGCATCAACAACCTGATCCATATCCGCATCAGGCATAATCAGCATATGATTTTTTGCGCCCCCAAAGCATTGTACGCGCTTACCGTTTGCGCAACCGCGTGTGTAGACATATTCAGCAATCGCAGTCGAACCAACAAAACCAATCGCTTCAATATCATCATGGTCAAGCAAGCCATCAACCGCTTCTTTATCGCCGTGAACCACATTCAAAATGTGATCTGGCAAACCCGCTTCGCTCATTAACGCGGCCAACATATTCGGTACTGTGGGATCGCGCTCAGAAGGTTTCAAAATGAAAGCATTTCCGCAAGCGATCGCAGGGCAAAATTTCCACATCGGAATCATCGCAGGAAAGTTAAATGGAGTTATCCCCGCTACAACGCCCAAAGCTTGTTTGACAGAGTGCATATCAATGCCAGGACCTGCGCCTTCAGAAAACTCGCCTTTCAGCATATGAGCAGCGCCAATGCAGAACTCTGCAACTTCGAGGCCACGAATAACATCGCCTTTAGCATCCGGTATAGTTTTCCCATGTTCACGAGAAAGCGCTTCTGCAAGCTTGTCCATATCGCGGTGCAGCAGACGAACAAATTCCATCATCACACGGCCACGTTTTTGAGCATTTTGTGCAGCCCAAGCAGGTTGAGCAGCCTTTGAAGCCGCAATCGCGGCACTTAACTCTTCTTGGGAAGCAAGGGGCACCTGTGCCTGAACTTCACCAGTGGCTGGATTATAAACATCAGCAGTACGTCCAGATTTACCCGAGACGTATTGACCACCGATAAAGTGTTTTATTTCTTCCATTATTCTAACTCCAAAATCTAATTTGTTATCTCTAAGGATAGAACCTTCATAACCAACAGCACCATAATAGTAGCCGTTTGACTAGCCAGTAGACTCATAAATTATGAGTCCAGTTTCAGCCGCCACCATTCATGTAGGCAATAAGTCCGTGGGCAGGATCATAGAAGCCGCGATAGAGCATTTCGCCGGCGACATAGAGAAGCACAACCAGACCAAGCCACGAAATCCATGGATACTTCGCTAAGAGCTTCATGATCAAGGTGGCAGCAAATGCCATCAACAAAATGGCAAGGCCCAAGCCAAACACCAACATTTGCACATCACCATCTGCAATCGCAGCGACCGCTAGTACATTATCAATCGACATAGAAACATCGGCGAGGGTAATGGTCCACAAAGCCTGTGCCATGGTGCGGCGCGGTTTGCCCCTGTAACCCTCATTGTCATCCGCAGCTTCTTCCAGCGCATGGGCCGCCTCTTCGTCTGTATGCTCTTTGATTTCTTTATAAAGACCCCAGCAAACCCAAAACAACAACAAGCCACCAAGCACAAGAAGACCCGGAATAGCCAGAAGCTTAGTTGCAACAGCCGCAAAAACAATGCGCATCCCAGCAGCAACTATCATTCCGTAGAGAATGGCTTTTTTGCGTAACTCAGGCGCAAGCCCAGCCGCCGCCATGCCAATAATCAGCGCGTTATCGCCTGACAGCACAATGTCAGCAATCACGATCTTGCTAAAATCGAGTATCATTTCCCAGATCAAAGGGGGTCCTCCAGAAATATATTCTATCCTACCAATAATAATACTAGGAAGAATCGCATAAACTCTTTCCTAAGGGTTTTTCTTCTTCATGGCTAGAATGAAAACTCCCCTCGACTTTTCACCTCCCATTGATAAACTTCACCATGACAAATAATTCTCCAAACCCTGCTTTCCAACCCGTTTCAGGTTTTGAATTGGCGCGCTATGCGGGGGTGCCATCTTTCATGCGGTTGCCACACCTGACCCGAACAGACGCTCTTTATAAAGATGTAGATATCGGTCTCATCGGCATCCCCTGGGACGGTGGAACGACGAACAGACCTGGTGCAAGACATGGGCCACGGCAATTGCGTGATCTCTCGACCATGATCCGTGCCGTTCATCCAATTAGCCACATTAAACCTTTTGAACTATGTAATTGTGCCGATCTCGGTGATGTTCCCCCAAACCCCGCCGATCTTATGGCGAGCCTTGATCGAGTGACTGAATTTTACACTCAACTTAAAGCCGACAATATCACCCCCATGACAGCAGGCGGCGATCATCTTGTCTCATTACCAATTTTACGAGGCATCGCCAATGATGGCCCCGTCGGTATGATTCACTTTGATGCCCACACCGATCTTTATGATGAATATTTTGGTGGTACAAAATACACCCACGGCACCCCCTTTCGCCGTGCCATAGAAGAAGGCTTGCTTGACCCCAAACGAGTCATCCAAATTGGTATTCGTGGTACGATGTATGATGGTGAAGATATAGAATTTGGCCGCAAGGCCGGTGTCACAATTCTCACCATCGAAGACCTCATGGAGCGCGGTTATGCTGACGTGATGAAACAAGCCCGCGCTGTTGTTGGGGATGGTGAGACCTATTGCTCCTTCGATATCGATTTCATTGACCCCGCTTTTGCCCCTGGAACAGGTACACCCGAAATTGGCGGAGCAGACACCTATACGGCACAAAGATTGGTGCGAGAATTGCGTGGAGTGAATTTGATCGGTGCAGACCTTGTCGAAGTCTCGCCTCCCTTTGACCCTTCCGGCGGCACAGCTTGGGTTGGCGTATCGATCATGTTTGAATTGCTTTGCATGTTGGCCGACAACAAATCATCCGCAAAGTAATCAGCTCTGGTCAAGTAAAAGCCGTAATTATGATTTTAGTAGTTTAGCGCGGCGCTCTGTTGGTTGTTTACGTTCGGTTAACCTCCTTTGTTGAACCGTAATTAACGGCTCTTGGTTATTATTTCCTCACCATAGTCCTTACAATTTTATCCAATCACAGGAGTCCAGCAGATGCTGATGGCCCAAACGAGCAACAATAGATCACCCCTTTCAAAGCTAGCAATCGCCGTAACATTGGCTACCATGGTTGCCATCACAGGCTGTGCCAAGAAGAAAAAACTCCCGGATAATGCCGCTCAACTGGGTCTTGGCAATAACACCGCCCTCAATTCTGGCTCAGCTGCTCCTGGAACGTCTCAAGACTTCACGGTCAATGTAGGGGATCGGATTTTCTTCACAACTGATAGCACAAGCTTAACCGCCAAATCACGCCAAATCCTTGATAAACAAGCAACTTGGCTTGGTCGTTACAACACTTATCAAATCACCATTGAGGGCCATGCAGATGAACGCGGCACCCGAGAATACAACCTTGGCCTTGGTCAACGCCGCGCAGTTGCCGCCCGTGACTATCTTGCTTCACGCGGTGTAAGCCGTGGTCGGGTACGGGTTATTTCCTTTGGTAAGGAACGTCCAGTAGCGGTTTGTAATGACATATCGTGCTGGTCTCAAAACCGCCGTGCGGTTACGGTTCTACGGGGCGGCAATAGCTAATCGCTGAACCAACGATCTATTGAACGTCTAAATAATGATTGATAAGGCGGTGAGGGTATTGTTCCTGCACCGCCTTTTTATCTTGCCAATTCCTAACTTTTTTGCCCAATTTCCAATTATCGCCCAATTTTAGGTGACAATAACAATCTCCACTAAGGGGAACGACAACTATGAAGCAAATTTTATTACCAGCGCTCATCAGTGCCTTTATGTTAGCGCCTGCCGCAGCCCAACGGCTCGTACCGCCATCTGATATCCCCAACACACAACCATCTTATGTTCTTCCGGTGCAAAGCAGCGAGAGCCATAGAATTATCCAATTGGAAGAAACCATTCGCCGTTTGAATGGTAAGGTTGAAGAGTTGAATTTCCTTCTGCTGCAACTGCAAGAAAAATTCCGCAAGATGGAGGAAGACAACGAAAGCCGATTCCAAGAGATCGAAGACAAACAATCAAGTTTGACTGATAAGACAAAAGATGTGGCGGCAGCTAACATCGACAAAGATAAAGATGTGGCGGCAGCCGATATCGGCAAAACAAAAAACTTGGCAAAGTTAGAAGCCGGTGGAGACGTTAGCCTGGGAAAGCTTGAAACGTCTGGGGAGGCCAAAGCGACCCCAGGCGAAAAATTGACATCCATAACGAAGGATGAGGCAGCCCAAAAAAGCGTTGAGACAGACCGTAAAATCAGCACACTTGAACCGCGTGCCCTTGGTACTTTAACTTTCGATAAGAATGGCAATGTCATCGATGGCAGTGGTGATCGTGGCAAAAAGATTGTGATCAATCCTTTCAAGGGTGGGACAACGGGCAGTGTTGAAGCTTCTATCTTCGGCGCCACCCCAAATGAAGTTTTCGATGTCGCAAAAAAAGCCCTGAAAGCGCGACAATACCCGCGCGCTCAACAGGCATTCGCCGCCCATTTAAAAGCTTGGCCAAAAGATCCGCGCACCGGCGAAGCTCAATATTATCTTGGCGAGGCGCTTTTTTGGCAAAAATCCTACTATCAGGCAGCAGAAACCTATCTTGGAGCGCACAATGAATATCCAGAAGCACCAACCGCCGCCGATAACTTACTAGGGTTAGGTCTTTCCCTCGCAGGGTTGAATCAACGCGAAGTGGCTTGTGCCACCTACGCCGAGGTCTTGAAACAATATCCCGATGATGCGAAACGGTTGGGTGAAAAGGTCAAAGACGAGCAAGCAGCCGCCAAGTGCTGAGAGTAGATGATAACGTGCCCCTTCCCTTCATTGTACTCGATGCTCAAGTGGGTGATGCCGAGGCAATAGCAAAAATTCATGTGCAATGTTGGCATGAGGCTTATTCAGGCATCATACCGCAAAGCTATTTAGACTCTCTCAACACAACCGAACGCAAAGCTCGTTGGTTGAAGGTTATCTCCAGCGGCGAGATTGTCTTAGTGGCAACGGTGGATGAACAGATTGTGGGGTTTGTGGGGGGATTGGCGATGCGCGGGCCATACACCCAAGCGATCGGAGAAATAACGTCCCTTTATGTGCTTTCTAAACATCATCGAACTGGAATTGGCAAAGCCCTCTTCTCCGCCTGTAAAACACGGCTTAAGGAAAATCGGTTATTCCCCTTTGCCCTTTGGGTGGTTGAAGGTAATGATCCAGCAATCAAGTTCTATGAAACGATGGGCGGCAAGAATGTTGCGACGAAATCTTTTGAACTGGCTGGCAAAAAACTAGATGAGCATCTTTATCTCTACGATTGACCACAAAATGCCCCTCCTCGTTGCCGTCTCTGGCGGCAGTGATTCTATGGCTCTGTTGAATTTACTGGCAAATCGAAACCCTCACCCCCAATTATTTGTCGCAACCGTAGATCACCAGCTTCGTCCAGAATCGGCTGATGAAGCTGAGCATGTGGCCAAATTTGCAGCGTCCTTAAATCTCCCCCACAAAATTCTACGCTGGGAAAACCACGGCCAATCCAGTTCCAAAGCCGCCCGTGAAGGCCGTTACGAACTGCTGGTTGCCCACGCCAAATCCATCGGCGCCAGTGCAATTGCCCTCGGTCACACAATGGATGACCAAGCAGAAACGGTGTTGATGCGCGCCCTTCGCGCAAAACCAAACGGTGGAACAAGGGGCCTTTCCGGCATGTCTGCCCGTTCTACCTACGAAGGCATTTCCCTCCTGCGCCCATTATTAAGTACCCAGCGCAAAGCATTGCGCCATCATTTGCGTACTCAAAACATCATCTGGATTGACGACCCATCCAATGAAAAACTCACATCTGAGCGGGTCCGCATCCGAAAAAATCTTGCGAGCAATAAGAACCTTCCAGCCCCAGAAGCCATCATTAAACTAGCCGCCCTTTCAGCACGCCACCGCTTCTGGCTCAGCCAACAGACCGCCGCGCTGATGGAAACCTCTGTTTCGCATCAAGACAACACGCTTATTTTAAGCGCCCCCAGCTCAACCCCCCCTCCATTCTTGGTTGAACTCTTCGCCACCCTCATTTTGGTTGGCGGCGGTAAGCCCTATCGCGTTTCTCAAGAACAAACAGCAAGCCTCATCACGGCCTATCAATCAGGCCAAACCACCCAAATGGCTCTTGGCCGTAGTCTCATCAAGCTCAAGAAATCAACCGCCCGTTTCACCCGGGAGGCAAGAAATTTGCCTCCGCAACCAAAACCATCAAACAACCCCATTCCATTCGATAACAGAGTGTTGATTTTACCCGACGGAACAAAACAGCCTTATATCACAGCACTGGAACGATTCCGCCCTGCAATCGACGATGGTCTCTATAAAGCGGTGATGAAAACCCTCTCATCTGCGTTTTATTCAACATAAATCAAGTTTCCTAGAGCTTGCACCTTGGCAATGGGCAAAAGGAAACCTATCTTGCAGGGAAGCGGGCAACACACAGCCCCATTCGTCAATTAATTCGCGGCCTTTCTGGGTCGACAAACTGGGACAATGTTCATGAATTCCAACTTCCGCAATTTCGCACTCTGGGGGCTTATAGCCCTACTCTTGATTGCCCTGTTCCAGATGTTCCAAGGGCCCTCAGGCCCACAAAAGTCTAGTGAAATCGCCTATTCCAAATTTCTCGATGATGTGAACAAGAAGCGGGTGAAATCTGTTACAATTTCTGGCGACCGCATCAGTGGCACCTATACAGATAACAGTACCGGTTTCACCACCTATGCTCCCTATGATCCTGAACTGGTGAAACGGCTCCAAACTCAAAACGTTGAGATCACCGCTAAACCACCAACCGATGGCCGTTCGAGCTTCATGGGTATGCTATTCAACTGGCTTCCCTTGCTTTTGTTGATCGGGGTATGGATTTTCTTCATGCGCCAGATGCAAAATGGCCAGGGCAAGGCCATGGGCTTTGGCAAATCCAAAGCCAAACTCCTAACAGAAGCCCACGGTAAGGTCACATTTGCTGATGTTGCTGGAGTGGATGAAGCCAAGGAAGACCTCGTTGAAATCGTCGACTTCTTGCGCGACCCGCAAAAATTCCAACGCTTAGGCGGCAAAATGCCCCACGGCGTGCTGCTTGTTGGCCCTCCAGGTACCGGTAAAACCTTGATCGCACGAGCCGTTGCTGGTGAAGCCGAAGTTCCATTCTATTCAATCTCTGGTTCAGACTTTGTTGAAATGTTTGTCGGTGTTGGCGCTTCCCGGGTGCGCGATATGTTCGAGCAGGCAAAGAAAAATGCCCCTTGCATCATCTTCATTGATGAAATCGACGCCGTTGGCCGCCACCGTGGTGCTGGCCTTGGTGGCGGAAATGACGAACGGGAGCAAACATTGAATCAACTACTTGTTGAAATGGATGGCTTTGAAACCAACGAAGGCATCATCCTCATCGCTGCCACCAACCGCCCTGATGTTCTTGACCCTGCGCTCTTGCGCCCTGGCCGCTTCGACCGTCAGGTGGTTGTATCAAACCCAGATATCGTGGGCCGTGAGGCCATTTTGAAAGTGCACATCAAAAACGTACCCCTTGCTCCCAATGTTGATCTGCGGGTCATTGCGCGCGGCACTCCAGGCTTTTCAGGTGCTGATTTAATGAATCTCGTGAACGAGGCTGCACTTTTAGCCGCCCGCCGCGAGAAGCGCATGGTTACCGCCCAAGAGTTTGAAGATGCAAAAGATAAATTAATGATGGGTGCCGAGCGCCGCTCGTTGGTTATGTCTGAAGAAGAAAAACGGAACACCGCCTACCATGAAGCTGGTCACGCGCTTGTGGCAATCACCGTACCTTCCTCCCACCCTGTTCACAAAGCCACTATTATCCCCCGTGGCCGAGCTCTTGGCATGGTCATGCAACTGCCTGAGCGCGATCAAATCTCCATGTCCTATGAGGAAATGACGTCACGCTTAGCAGTAATGATGGCGGGTCGAGTAGCCGAAGAACTGATCTTTGGTAAAAAGAATGTCACCTCTGGTGCCCAATCTGACATCGAGCAAGCCACGCGCCTTGCTCGGGCGATGGTAACCCAATGGGGTTTTTCTGATAAACTTGGTAAGGTTTCCTACGGCGAAAACCAACAGGAGGTCTTCCTTGGCCATTCTGTTGCTCAGACAAAAAATGTATCCGAGGAAACCGCCCAAATCATCGACAAAGAAGTACGCCGCCTTGTGGATGAGGGTTTCGCATGGGCCAAGAGAATATTGACCAAACGCAAGAAGGACCTAGAAGCCTTGGCGCAAGGCCTGCTGGAATATGAAACCCTGACCGGCAAAGATATCGATGATTTGATAGGCGGCAAACCCCTAAGCCGCGATCTCGGCGACGACACCCCACCCACCCGTGGCAGTGCCGTCCCAAAATC
>JAZGFF010000126.1:0-5870 GCA_036479095.1 Rhizobiaceae bacterium
GAACAAACAGGAAAGGCTTGCGAACAAGAAGAGAACATGCAATGATGTTCTTGCTTTGTATCACTTACATTAGCGATTCTTTGCAGGTCGCTAGCCATTTTGAGGATTAAACCATGCTCACCCGCAAACAACACGAATTGCTGATGTTTATTCAAACCCGTTTGAATGTGGATGGTGTTCCACCCTCTTTTGATGAAATGAAAGATGCCCTCAATCTCAAATCTAAATCTGGTATTCATCGGCTTATCACGGCCTTAGAAGAACGAGGTTTTATACGCCGCCTTCCCAACCGTGCCCGTGCCCTTGAAGTTATCAAGCTTCCTGAAGCTTCTGCTGCCACCTCTGCTTCTAGTGGAACAGCCTCGGCGGTTAAACCATCTGTTAGTACGCCAAACTTTACGCCAGCTAATGATGATATGCCTGAGATCACTTCCGTTCCCGTAATGGGGCGTATTGCTGCAGGTACCCCTATTTCTGCAATACAAGAAAACACCCATTCCATCGCAGTTTCACCTGATATGTTAGGGCGCGGTGAACATTTTGCCCTTGAAGTGAATGGCGATTCCATGATCGAAGCTGGCATTCTTGATGGAGATACGGTTATCATCCAAAAATCCAACACCTGCGAAACTGGTGATATTGTTGTGGCTTTGGTGGACGATGAAGAGGCCACCCTTAAAACCTTCCGCCGCCTTGATGGAATGATCGCACTCGAACCGGCCAATCCTGAATACGAAACCAAAACCTATGGGCCTGATCGCGTTGATGTACAAGGCAAACTAATTGGATTAGTTCGTTCTTATCATTAATTTAAATTGAATCGATATCTATTCCATGGGCGCGGGTGCACTCCGTAAGAGTGATCAACCACAAGTCGTTTTTTTCCATTATTGTTTTTGATTTTTACACCAGTATCTTGGTCTGTGATATCGGTATTCGATTTCAATTTTGGGGGAACGATCGTAATGGAATGAGCGCCAAATCGAGATAGCCTCGTTCGATCGATAATGAGCGGCCTATCCTTTGGTAACATTTCAGCACAAACATCCCGCATAAAAAATGGGATAATTAAGATATCTGCCAAACGGCAATCTTCGCTCAATTTCGCGGTACTTTGCAGTTGAACAACCGCGATACCCTTAACATTGATGGAGCAACCGAAAGGATCACAGGTAAAGGCTTTTCCCAACTTAGCTTTTGGGGCCCGTTTATCATAGTTTGGATCATCGGGAGAAAAGGCAGCTCTCCATCGCCGTGTAGAATATTTATCAGCATTTGGCCGTAGTAATTGCAAACCTTGACCATCAACTAACACGCCCAACTGCCGGCCATTCTCGAGTATCAAAAGATCAGGTTTTTGCTTGTTATAGAACAGCATGAAAAACAAGATCAGGAATGGAATAGAAACCAGCTTCATCCGCGTTCGTAAGAGGGTAACAAGCAACAAAGACAGGGCAGCAAAACCAAAGGCAACAACTGGTATAAATCCAGTATTTCCCTGAGGTTCAAGCTTTGAAACCCATGCGGCGACTAAGACCACTTTTTCCATTGAAAATGCCATCCCCTGTAGGGGAAGTGCTTCCAAACCGAATGGCATCGCAATTACACTCAGCAAAGCTAATGGCATTACGGCAAGGGTTACAAGAGGCATCGCTAGCAAGTTTGCTATTAAGCCGTAGGGAGCAACACGATGGAAATGATAGGCCGCAAAAATACCTGTTGCTAATCCCGTCACAAGTGACGTCATCGCAAGGCCGCCCAAATCATATACAATAAACCGTTTAACAATGCCGAATAGCCCGGCTTGAAAGGATCTATTCTTTTTAGATTGCCGTTTAGACAACACCTCAAATGTAGCAACAAGGGCTGCCACGGCAGCAAACGACATTTGAAACCCCGGGCTCAAAACGGCTTCAGGAGTGATTAACAGAACCAGAAAAGCGGCAATTGCAACATTACGCATCGTAAGTGCGCGCCTATCAAACACGACTGCAAGCAACATAATCGAAACCATAATAAATGCGCGTTGTGTGGAAACATTTGCCCCAGACAATAACAGGTAGATGCTTGCCGCACCCAAACCAATAATACTCGCCCATTTCCTGATGGGGTAATTCAGCGTTACTGCGGGGAATAACGCAAACAGACTGCGCATGAAATAGATCAAAGTCATGGCCACCAACGCCATGTGCAGCCCAGAAATAGCCAAAATATGAGCCAAGCCAGACCGCCTTAAAACTTCGGCTGTCTCGTTATCGATCCCACTCCGATCTCCAACAATCAATGCTGTAGCCAAGCCCCCAGCGCGGCCAGGCAATGCACTGTGAATGAGGCGTGCAATGTTGGATCGGATAACTACTAACCTCAATTTCCAGCCCATGGCAGCTCCATTGCTGTTAACAACGGCAGTGGGGCGATCTAAAAAAAATCCAGATCCACCAATCCCTTGAAACCAAGAACGAAAAGAAAAATCAAAGGCGCCTGGATATATCGGCCCTGGTGGTGGTCCAAGTCTTGCGCGCCCAGTAATAACCTGTCCCACCCGATGTAACTCGCCTCCCTTACGAGCAGACAACCGAACGTATTTTGGAAGTTCACTCACCCTCTTTAAGTTTAGTCCGCCTGCACCCGTAACATCGAGCGTGTAACGGGCACTGCCATCTGGCCGATATTCGGCTTTCATGATTAGCCCTTTGACTTGGCCAACCGCTGAGCGCGAAAGCATGGTTGTATCAAGTTGAATTGTTCGCAATTGAGCGACACTGGCACCGCCCGCAAACATAGCAAATGCTGTGAAAGCTAAATAGGTCCAATGTTCCTTCCCAACGCGGTAGGCAGCAAATAGACAAAATAAAACTACGAGGGGGAAAGCACCGAGCAGCGGTTCACGCGGCAGTGTGAAGTACACAAGACACCCCAGTCCAAATAGAACAGGACTAAAAAGAAATGCCAGTCCCGCATCACATTCTCTACTTAGTAAAATTAGGAATTTGGCAGAAGGCTCAGCAACCCGAAGTTCAATGTAAAATTTAAGCCGATCCCAGAGCTTTGGATTTGGTATCGATATGGAACCTCGCTCGTAAGCTTCTACGCTGGAGCGACGTTCACTCTGAATCAACGGAGTGTTCGGCTGTTCCTGTACCTCTTGATTGGTATTGGTTCTCGATAATGGCAACCACTGATCACCAGTCCCAAGTTCCTGTAGTGATTGCCTAGGATCTAGCGAGTTTTTCCGCAAATTTTTCATGTCGCAAAGTCCCTCAACTTGCGAATGTGGCGTAAAAAAACTTACACAACACCCTTCCCTAAGCTTGTATCATTGCAATCCTGTGCTAAACGAGCAACGTCACCTTTTGTTCTCTTCCATTGATCGCGCCCAATTCGTTATGTCAAAACCAGTTATCACCCGTTTCGCCCCCTCACCCACTGGTTATCTGCACATTGGCGGGGCTCGCACAGCGCTGTTCAACTGGTTATTCGCCAAGGCCAATAATGGAAAAATGTTGCTACGTATCGAAGACACAGATCGTGCACGCTCTTCGCAAGAAGCAGTTGAAGCCCTGTTGGATGGGCTTTCTTGGCTTGGGTTGGATTGGGAAGGTGACCCAATTTCACAACATGCAAGGGCAGAACGACACCGTGAAGTCGCCAATGAATTGCTCGACCAGGGGAAGGCCTATCGTTGCTATGCATCACCTGAAGAATTACAAGAGATGCGCGAGTTAGCGCGAAAAGAAAAACGAGCCGTAAAATACGATGGCCGATGGCGTGATCGCGATCCGTCCGATGCACCCAAGGACATTGCACCTGTAATTCGGATTAAATCTCCTCAACAGGGCAAAACAATCGTAGATGACCTCGTTCAAGGCGAAGTTTCATTTCCGAACACTGATTTGGATGATTTGATCATACTACGTTCCGACGGTTCACCGACCTATATGTTTGCGGTGGTGGTAGATGATCATGACATGAATATTAGTCACATCATTCGTGGTGATGATCATCTAACCAATGCTGCTCGCCAAATCATCATCTATGATGCTCTAGGTTGGGATGTTCCTAAAATGACTCACATTCCACTCATTTATGGGCCTGATGGGGCAAAACTCTCAAAACGGCACGGCGCTATTGGCGCAGAAGCTTACAGGGCGATGGGATATTTGCCAGAAGCCATGCGTAATTATCTTGTGCGTTTAGGCTGGTCTCATGGGGACGACGAATTTTTTAACACAGTTGAATTGACCAAACTCTTCACACTGGAGGCCGTTGGGAAATCCCCTTCCCGTTTTGATTTCGCCAAATTAGAACACATGAACGGTCATTATATTCGTGCTGCAGATGATCAACACTTGGTCAATCAAATTAAGTCTATCCTTGAGGAAATTCCTAATGGTGATTGGTTTAAACAACGTTGGAACAGCAATCTTGAAGAGCAACTGGTTGTAGCAATGCCTGGCTTAAAAGAGCGCGCTAAAACATTGCTCGATCTTATTGGCAAATCGCATTTCATTTTTGACAAACGGCCACTCGAACTTGATGAAAAAGCAGCCAAGACCCTTGATGATGATAATGCAGCCGGACGTAAAGTGCTTACGGCTCTAGCTCCTGTTCTGGAAGCTATTACTGTATGGAACCACGATACAATAGATCAAGCTGTGCGGGATTTTGTTGATAAAAAAGAATTGAAATTAGGAAAAGTAGCCCAACCTATCCGCGCGGCTTTAACGGGTGGCACCGCATCCCCCGGTGTCTTTGATGTAATGGCTGCATTGGGTAAAGATGAATGTATCGCTCGCTTGATGGATCATTCTTCGTAGCGCGTAAACCATTATATCACGACTAATTTATCAAGCCCGGGTATCAAATTACCAGCCAAAATGAGCTTTCGTGTCTTGTCCATAAGGTCAATTTCCACTATTCTAATATTATTCAAGGCTAACGCCCCTCCATTACAATAAGACTGTACTTGCAGTTATGGGTGCAAACTGCCTCGGCAAGTATGCCAAAAATAATATGAGTTTTCTCATGAGAACAATGATTGAAAGGGCCCCAATGGCTGACAAGATAGCAACTTTGACAATTGGAAATGAAAAATATGACTTCCCTATCAGAGGTGGCTCTGTTGGCCCTGAAGTCATGGATATTACTAGCCTTTACAAACAAACAGATCGATTTACCTTTGATCCAGGCTTCACGTCCACCGCCGCATGCGAAAGCGCAATCACCTATATCGATGGAGATGCGGGGATACTTTTGCATCGTGGGTATCCAATTGACCAGCTAGCTTCAAAAGGCGATTTTTTAGAGACGTGTTATTTGCTGCTCTACGAAGAATTGCCAACGGCTGATCAAAAGGCAGATTTCGTTCATCGGGTCACCCACCACACCATGATTCATGATCAAATGACGAAACTATTCTCTGGTTTCCGGCGTGATGCGCATCCAATGGCGATTATGGTTGGCGTTGTTGGCGCCCTTTCGGCTTTCTACCATGATTCAACTGATATCACTGATGAACGCCAGCGTGATATTGCTGCTCTGCGCATGATCGCAAAAATGCCTACAATTGCTGCGATGGCTTATAAATATTCTGTTGGTCAACCATTTGTCTTTCCTAGAAATGATTTAGATTACGCAGCAAACTTCCTCCATATGTGTTTTGCTGTTCCAGCAGATGATTATCAAATCAACCCTGTTCTGGCTCGTGCAATGGATCGAATTTTCATTCTTCATGCTGACCATGAACAAAATGCTTCAACCTCAACTGTGCGGCTCGCCGGTTCATCCGGTGCTAATCCATTCGCCTGTATTGCTGCTGGCATTGCCTGCCTTTGGGGGCCTGCCCATGGTGGGGCGAATGAGGCAGCATT
>JAZGFF010000127.1:0-4753 GCA_036479095.1 Rhizobiaceae bacterium
CCAAACATTTCATCAGCCACGCTGATATAGCGGGCTTCACAATCGCCTTCATGAAAACGGGAGAAGAAGAAACGCTCGCCCAAGGCAAGAAAGTACCGAAGGCGCTCATCACCGCATTTTTTGTTGATAAAGACACCCCCGGATACACAGTTCGCGATGGGTACAACAATGTCTCTCACCGAGGTTACACCAACGCGATTTTAGAATTTGATGATTGCCGCGTGCCTGCAGTAAATGTACTTGGCGAAGTTCATAAGGGTTTTGAGGTGGCGAACGATTGGCTCGGCGCGACCCGTTTACAGGTAGCTGCAACATGCCTTGGCCGCGCCGACCGCGCCTTTAACCACGCCGTAGAATTTGCCACGGAGCGTAAACAATTCGGCCAACAAATTGGAAAATTCCAAGGGGTAAGTTTCAAACTTGCTGACATGGCAATGGAGTTGAAAGCCGCTGAACTGCTGACGTGGGAAGCCGGTTGGAAATTCGACCAAGGCACCTGCACTGATATGGACATGGCGATGGCAAAATTAAAAGCCAGCGAAATGCTCGCCTTCGTTGCCGATGAAGCCATTCAAATTCACGGTGGCATGGGGCTGATGGATGAATTGCCGCTGGAACGCATCTGGCGCGATGCCCGTATCGAACGCATTTGGGAAGGCACCAGCGAAATCCAACGCCACATTATTAGTCGCGCTTTGTTGCGGCCTTTTGGTGGTTAGAAATGGCCGATTTATCACGCCTCTTAAATCCGCGCACCATTGCTGTGATTGGTGGCAAAGAATGCCAGCGGATAATTGAACAGTGCGATAAATTTGGATATTCTGGAACCATTTGGCCCGTCCACCCCACCCGTGAAACGATGGGCGGGCGCAAGTGCTTTCGCACTGTCGAAGAATTACCCGAGCCTCCAGATGCGGCCTATGTGGCCGTGAACCGCGAGCACTCAATCGAAATTGTTAAAGCACTATCTAAATTGGAAGCAGGTGGTGTTGTTTGTTATGCCGCAGGCTTTGCCGAGGCTGATAGGGAGAGTGCAGGCTCCGCCGATCTGCAGACAGAATTAGTAACAGCAGCAGCGGAGATGCCACTCATCGGCCCAAATTGTTATGGTTTCATCAACAGCCTTGATGGGGTTGCATTGTGGCCAGATGAGCATGGCGCAACTTCATGCGAGCAAGGAGTGGCGATCATTACCCAATCGTCAAACCTTGCCATTAATTTGACAATGCAACAACGAGCTCTTCCGATTGCTTATATGATGACGGCCGGTAACCAAGCACAAATTGGTTTATCAGAGATTGGATTGAACATCATCGAAGACAGGCGGGTAACCGCGCTTGCTCTTCATATCGAAGGTTTGGATGATCTGAAAAAATTTGAGTTGCTCGCTCTTCGTGCCCGTGATTTAGGCAAACCGATCATCGCCCTTAAAGTTGGAAAATCTGAACAAGCAACAACGGCTGCGATGACCCACACAGCTTCCTTAGCTGGCTCAGATGCTGCCCATGATGCCCTTTTTAAAAGGCTAGGTATCGGCAGGGTGGATAGTCTTGTTGAGATGGTCGAAACACTAAAACTGCTTCATTGCGGCGGTGTGCTTAGTGGAAACAAAATTCTTTCACTTTCCTGTTCTGGGGGGGAAGCTTCTTTGATGGCAGATGCAGCAAAAGGGAGCGTCATTCATTTTCCGCCGTTCACCGACAAGCAGGCAAAACACATAAAAATTGAGCTGGGGGAAGTGGTTACGGTTGCCAATCCCCTTGATTACAACACCTTCATTTGGGGGAAGTGGACCGCCATGGAGCGCATGTTCGCTGCGGCTCTATTACCCAATTTTGACCTCAACCTATTGGTGATTGATTTCCCAAGATCAGACCTTTGCGATGATAGTGATTGGCAATCAGCTTTAGACAGTTTTATCAATGCCGCCCAAATTACCGGTGTGCGTTGCGCCGTTCTATCTAGCCTGCCAGAAACTATGCCGGAACCTGTAGCCAAACGGTTAATGGAGAGGGGCATTGCACCGCTTAATGGTTTTGAAACAGCGGTTCGTGCCTCAGAAATTGCCGCGATGATGGGTGCGACCTGGAATAACAAATCACAGCCCTTTTTGCTTTCGACGCAAGTAAAAGAAAGCAAGATGATCACCTTAGATGAGCAGCAAGCAAAACTTGAACTGTCAAAAGCTGGTTTGATTGTCCCAAAAGGAGAACTTCTGATAACCACCAAAGAAATAGATGTCGCTGTTCATAACCTTGAAGCACCCCTTGTTATTAAAGCCTTGGGTGTTGCCCATAAAACCGATGTGGGGGGTGTGCGAACAAATTTGCGAACCGCAGAAGAGGTTCAAACCGCGATGCAAGAAATGCAGCATCTGTCAAAGAGATTCCTACTTGAAGAAATGGCACCATCCCCCATTGCCGAGCTGATCGTTGGTATTACGCGCGACCCAGTTTGTGGTTTGCTGCTCACGATTGGCGCAGGTGGGGTGTTGACAGAATTATTAGATGACACGGCCAATCTGTTGCTACCAACCAATGAAGAAGAAATTCGTAACGCACTAGAGTCTCTAAAAATTGGTAAGCTCTTGGATGGTTATCGCAAGAGTGAGGCCGTTGATACGGATGCCTTGATTGCGAATATCATTTGCATAGCTAACTATGCAACGAACAATTTTGACACCCTTGAAGAGCTTGATGTGAACCCATTATTTGCAACACAATTTGGCAGTATTGCCGTCGATGCGTTGATCGTAAAAAGGAAATGAAAATGAGTGGCAGCCCGATTAAAACAAAACAGATTGGCGGCATATTAGAGATTACGATAGATCGCCCGAAGGCCAACGCGATCGATTTGGCCACCAGCCGAATTATGGGAGATATTTTTGCGAACTTCCGTGATGATCCAGAATTACGAGTGGCAATATTAACCGCTGCTGGCGAAAAATTCTTTTGCCCTGGCTGGGATTTAAAAGCTGCTGCAGATGGAGATGAAGTGGACGGGGATTATGGCGTTGGCGGTTTTGGCGGTTTGCAAGAATTGCCGAATATGAACAAACCTGTCATTGCAGCTGTGAACGGAATTTGTTGCGGCGGCGGTTTAGAAATAGCCTTATCTTGCGATATAATTTTGGCCGCTGACCATGCAAGTTTTGCTTTGCCTGAAATAAGATCAGGGACAATCGCTGATGCAGCTTCAGTAAAACTACCCAAGCGCATCCCATATCACATTGCTATGGAACTACTTCTTACTGGCCGTTGGCTGGATGCTGAGGAAGCCCATAAATGGGGTTTTGTAAATCATATTTATACGGCAAACCAGCTTATGGAAAAGGCTTGGGAAATGGCACGTTTGTTAGAATCCGGCCCTCCGCTTGTGTATGCAGCAATTAAAGAGGTAGTTCGTGATGCAGAAAATTCAAAATTTCAAGATGCTTTAACACGCATAACTTCACGCCAATTAGAAACAGTTGATGCGCTTTATGGAAGTGAAGATATGTTAGAAGGCTTTAAGGCCTTCGCCGAAAAGCGTGATCCTGTTTGGAAGGGAAAGTAGCCTCATTCGACTGCAAATTCTTTCAACTTTTTTTGTGCCTTACGGGTCACAATCACAGTGACAATGATGGTTGCTAACAGGCCGAGAGCTAAACCTAAATAGCGAGCCATGCTTGAATCTTGCATGCCACCAGCCGCTGCTTCGCCGCCAAGGCTGGCTACCCAAATATATAACAAAGTTCCTGGCATTATCCCAAAGAAGGTTGCGATCTGTGATGGCCAAAATCCAACGGGCGTTAAACCCAGGAACCAGTTTTGCAAGGAGAAAGGCAGGGCAGGTGACAACCGTAATAGGAACACCACTTTCCAACCTTCATCACGGATAGCCTCATTAACCGCATTAAAGCGAGGGTATTCAGCAACCTTCGCCTGCACCTTATCATGGAAAATATACCGTGCAGCCAAAAATGAAATGGCAGATCCAAGGACCGCTCCAATAATGACCAGAGGGAAGGCCCATAATCCATAGGCCACCCCCGCACCGATAGAAAGTATGGAGCCGGGGATGAGGAGAAAAGAAGTTAGGGCATAGACGATAATAAAAATGAACCAGCCCAGTGAGCCATAGCCTTGCACCCAAGCCTGAAAATTGCTGAGCCACTCCTTAATTGGAAGGATAGCATAGACCACTGCAAACAAGACAAGCGCAGCACCAAGCACCAACCATTTCATATTTCTCCGGATAGGATCACGGGGGGGAGTTTCTGTTTTTGCTGTTGTTGTCATCAAGGTTGTCTCGTTCAGTGGTGCTAAGTCTTTATAGCTTATTTAGGTGCTTATGGGGTGAACAAACCACCCTCCTAACGGGCATGTGAACAATTGTTAGAATCCAAGCCCTAAGCTCGATGCCCTCAGTTTTAGTTATTCTCCCGATCCCAATCAGAAAACCCCTTCGCACTTTCTCCCAGCTCCATCAACAAATCAGAGGCCGTCCAGTGAACACCGTTTGCACCATCACCCCACTCTCTAATTTTTGCGGCAATTTTTTGAAGTCCAATGCTATCAGCATAGTGCATTGGCCCTCCACGCCATCGGGGGTAGCCGTAGCCGTGGATATATACAGTATCAATATCACCCGCTCGTGAAGCTATCCCTTCACCAAGAATATGTGCTCCCTCATTTGCCAGGGCAAACATTGTCCGTTCTACTATTTCTTCATCACTTATAGTTCGCGAATTTATTCCAAGCTCAGCCCGTAC
>JAZGFF010000128.1:0-2363 GCA_036479095.1 Rhizobiaceae bacterium
TTGGTCAGCGCATTTGCCGGTTATGAGACGATGAAATCGGCTTACAGCCAAGCTATCAAACAAGGCTATCGTTTTTATTCCTACGGGGATTCATCCCTGTTGTTTCCAAACAGGTAGGTACCCGACAGAATTAATTCACGATCACCTTGGTGCCATTACCCACTTTGGAATAAAGATGTTGAATGTCTTTGTTTTTCATTCGGATGCAACCACTCGATGCTGCGCTACCAATGCTGCGTGGATTATTGGTGCCGTGGATGCGGTAAAGAGTGTCCCGCTTTCCTTGGTATAGATAGAGTGCTGCAGCACCCAACGGGTTGGCTGGTCCGCCGGGTTGCCCATTTTTGTATTTGGCTAAGCGCGGCTTCCGTTTGATCATTTCTGCGGGCGGTGTCCAAGTGGGCCATTCAACCTTACGGCGAATGCGGGAAGTGCCGCTCCATGAGAAACCCTGTTTGCCGACAGCAACCCCGTAACGGGTAGCCTTACCATTCCCAAGCACATGATAGAGGTGGCGTGTTTTTGTCTCGATGATGATGGTACCTGGTTTTTCGCGGGTGCGGTAGCGCACTGTGGTACGGGCGTATAGGGCTGCACGTTTAGCGGCAGAAATACGGCGGGCTTTTGAAGCTTTGGCTTTTGCCCGCGCTATTCTGCGCGATCTTGCTTTTGCGGCTCTGGATTTAGTTCTGTTGCGGGCTTTTTTACGTGCCAATGCGCGCCGTTGCTTCTTTGATAAACGACGGCGTTTGCGTTTCACAACGCGGCGGGTTTTCTTCTTTTTCACACTACGCTTGATACGTTTGAACAGGGTGAAATGGAAACTCTCTGAAACTTGGGCAGCACTTGCGGCTTGCGGGGTCACTGCACCTGAAAGGGTGAAGGTAAATGCAATAATGAATGCTAAAACGCGGGAGAGGTGCTTCACAATAAATCCAGCCGTGCAATGTGTAAAATTATTTATAGGAGTTTGCCTTGTTAACCATATTAAATCAAGGTTCTAACGCACCATTTTTCTTGTTTTCTGCCAATATGCGATAAACAATTTGTGAGCGTTGCTAATCAGCAATAGTGCTTTTCAGCTCGCCCTATAAAGTCGCGATATCGCCTCGATCCCAACCGGCTGTTGATTGTTCACAATATTCGGCAAAACGAGATTGCTCAATTGCATCTCGTGCCCCTTGCATTAAATCTTGATAATAGGCCAGATTGACCCAGGTTAGCAGCATTCCGCCAAGAGATTCATTGGCTTTGATTAGGTGATGCAAATAGGCGCGGGAATAGTCTTTCGCAGCCGGACAATTTGATTGTTCATCCAGTGGGCGGTGATCTTCTGCATGGCGAGCATTTTTTAGATTGATTTTTCCAAATCGAGTGAAGGCAGTTCCATGACGACCCGCTCGTGTGGGCATCACACAATCAAACATATCAACCCCGCGTGCGATGGCTTTTAGTAGATCGTCCGGTGTTCCAACGCCCATTAAGTAGCGTGGTTTTTCAATTGGTAATTCTGCACAGGTAATATCCAACATAGCCAGCATCACCTCTTGGGGCTCGCCGACAGCAAGTCCACCAATTGAGTAGCCTTTCATATCCATGGACTTTAAGGCGTTGGCAGATTTGATTCTAAGCTTTTCATTGTCGCCCCCTTGGACGATGCCGAACATTGCACGGGCATGGCAGTCACTTTGTGTTTTGAAAGCGGTGTGGGAGCGCTCTGCCCATCGTAGTGAAAGCTCCATTGCCCGTTCGATTTCTTTTTCTTGCGCGGGTAGGGCAATACATTCGTCCAATTGCATTTGGATATCGCTATCCAGCAAAGCTTGTATTTCTATCGAGCGCTCGGGAGATAATTCAAACTTAGCCCCATCGATATGGCTTTGAAACGTTACGCTTTTTTCGCTCATTTTGCGCAGGGCAGAAAGGGACATGACTTGGAATCCGCCTGAATCAGTCAAAATAGGATAGGGCCAACGGGCGAATTCATGTAAGCCACCAAGCTTTGCAACGCGCTCAGCCCCAGGGCGGAGCATTAAATGATAGGTATTTCCTAATATAACGTCAGCGCCAAGATCACGAACTTGATCCATATACATGGCTTTAACGGTGGCAGCCGTCCCAACAGGCATAAAGGCAGGTGTGCGGATGGTGCCGCGTGGCAGTGAAATTGCACCACGCCTTGCCTTATCGTCACGAGCTAGAATGTTGAATTGAAAATCTCGATTGGTCTGTTCGCGTTCTGTCATGGTTTTTTGCAAACAAATCAGTTGAAATGGAAGGAGGAGAGAATGGTGAGCCCGCACGGATTCGAACCGTGGACATCCTCATTAAAAGTGAGGCGCTCTACCAACTGAGCTACGGGC
>JAZGFF010000129.1:0-7183 GCA_036479095.1 Rhizobiaceae bacterium
TCAACGTCGAGGGTATTGAGCAATGCCATACCATCCCCCAACACGAGCTCATTCATGTTCATTTCACCAGGGCGGAATTGGGTTAGATCGACACCCAGCCAGTCTGCCAACGTGGCGATGAGATACATAATTGCACCATCAGGTTGGGCAGAAAAGAACCCTGCAGGTGCATGGTCAAGATAATCTATTGCATGCTGCAAATCTAAGAACACCCGTTCTTGGCGTAATCGTTCTTGCGTTACATCGCTAATCTCCCAAACAATCAGAGGCTTTTTGTACCCCTCGTGTTCAAGGGTACGCGTGTTCACACGATACCAATGGGGCATTTGGTTATGTGATACGCTACCAGCATTCAAATCGCGAACGTCTTGGATTAATCGGAACTCTTGGGTGGCGGGAGAGCCACTTCTGACCTTTTGATTCATCCGATAAACGATTTCTGAGGCCTCATCGGACCGAGTAAAAACCCGCTCAACATTTGCCACATCTCTTGCTGTGTCCGCCCCAGTAATTTCACCGTATGCGCGGTTAGCATAGACAATGCGCCCCTCCCAATCGGTGACCACCGCTCCGTGCGATAGCCCATCCACAAAAGCGCGGGCAAACCCCTCCCCTTTAGATTTTGAAGACAAGTGGACGAAGCCAATGGCCAAGGCGAATAGAAAAAACACACCAATGATCGATAGTATCGCAAGCAAACCCAACGTGACCTTTTGAGCAAGGTCAACTGGCAAAAATGAAAACAACCCAACGAGAGCCAATAAAACTAGGCCAACGAACATCAACCGGCCTATGTGCCCCCCACCTTCTGTACGATCGATTAGCGGGCTGGATTCCAACCCAGAAAAGCCATTCTCAACCTTCGGCAATTCAGATTTCGCACTTTTAGATGCGGTGATGAACTCCGGTTCATCATGGGTATTTTCGTTTTTTAGTCGGTTCATCATAGAATCGTTTCGGCATGGTTGATTCCCATCCTGCGCTTGAATCATATTCAAGACTGCTAGAAAAGCCCTATTTTTCAAAACTCTTACTTGTTTATGGCGGTCACATTGTTCTAACAAAGACAAAATTTTGGTGCTATAAAGGCGCAAGGCACGCAAAACTATGCCACAATTATAAGCGAGGGACGTTTATGTATACTTTTTTTTCATCTGATATCGCAGGAGTTTCTGCAGCAACAGCAAACATGATTGCAATGGGAGTTCTGCTTCTCATCGCTCTGCTTGTACTTTATATGCTCTATCGTTTGATCCGCCGCCCAAGGTTAGCCAGTGGCCGACGCAGTAAAAACGCCCGCCTCGCGATCACAGATGCAGCTTTGATTGATGAGAGACGTAAACTCGTATTGGTTCGCCGAGATGATGTCGAGCATCTGGTGTTAATTGGTGGCGCCTCCGATCTTGTTATCGAAAGCAATATCCGACGCAATGCTCCGGCGAGGCCTGTCCCAACCGCTCACAGCAGCACTCCAGCAGCAGCTCCAGTTGCTGTGCCAAGGGCACCGCAGCCACGACCAGCAGCCCCAGTGAGGGCCGCAGCTCCAGTACAGGTGCCAGCAACCGCCACAGCGCCAGCCACGCCCCCTAAAGAATTGGCTTTGCCACCGATGCCCCCCATTCCTCCCGTGATACCAGCGGTTGCAGTCGCTGGTGCTGGTGTTGCAGCTGGTGCAGCAGCATTGGCTAGTGAAGCCACAGGAAGTGTGAAAGAGGTTGCAGCTAGTGCTACAAAAGCACCCGATGTTAGCATCGCCACCGAGGCTAAGACATCAACTTCGGTTGAAGATATGGATGCCCTGCTAGACGAAATCACAACCAGCTAGGCATTCTCAGCCAGAGATTCGATTTTACCCGTAAAGTTAAATCCTGATCGTCTTAATCGTCGCGGTAAATCTTTTCGCGGCGCTCATGTCTTTCTTGGGCTTCCAATGAAAGGGTTGCAATCGGACGGGCATCTAGTCTTTTCAAGCTAATGGGTTCGCCTGTATCTTCACAATACCCATATTCGCCCTCCTCAATCCGCTGAATCGCCTTATTGATCTTGGCGACTAATTTGCGTTGCCGATCGCGAGAGCGCAACTCAATGGAACGATCGGTTTCAGACGATGCCCTATCCGTCATATCGGGAGCGTTCAAATTATGCTCTTGCAAAGTTTCGCGAGTTTCCGCTGAATCTTTTTGAAGATCAGCTTTCCAATCTTCTAGTTTCTGGCGAAAATATTTCGTCTGCCTGACCCCCATGAATTTTTCATTCTCGTGCGGTGTATATACTTTAGTTTTCGCGACCATTCTGATGCCCCTCCATTCGGCATTCAAACATGATTTGTCATCACGTCATTGATCATTGTGCGCGGTGTATAGACCCACTTTGCTCACGCATCAAGCGTTGTGATTCACAAGAATGTGTATGAATTACCAATTTGCATTTTCTCGACTTCAGTTTCTTTTGCAAATGGTGGTTACGCCAAACCACATCTATGCCAAAACGAGGTTTTATTTTTACAAAATTCATCATGGGGTAACAACTAAAGCCACTTGGCAGAATGGCTTTTCACGGCTACTGAATGGGTATGAAACGCCTTTACATCCTTCGTCATGCAAAATCTTCATGGGCACAACCAGGCACTGGTGACATTGATCGCTGTCTCAACGATCGCGGTCTTGAACAAATCAAGTTGTTGAATGATTGGCTATCTAACAGTCAACAACCTATTGATCATGTGATCTGTTCTCCATCCCGTAGAACGCAAGAAACCCTCGCAGGTCTTCGTAGCAATTTTACAAACAGCTCAATCAGTATCATCGACAGTCTATATTTGGGTGAGTTAGATTCCTATCTTTCCACCCTTGGGGAACAAAGAGCGGACCATATCTTATTGATTGGGCATAATCCGACTTGTGATGAATTGGCCCGCTATCTCGCCTCTCCCAAAAGTCCGGCAGCGAAAAAGCTAATGGCACATCATTTTAGTACGGGAACCGTTGCCGTACTCGATTTTGATAAAGAACACTGGAGCGAATTATCTCAAGCCAGTTGCAAACTGGTAGAATTAGTTCGCCCAAAAGAGCTTGAGCAGGTGTAAAACGTCCCTATCGTCTCTATATGGATTTGAGATAATGGAATTTATATGTGGCGAGGGATAAATGGTTAAAATCACATCATTGGGCGATGACGCTCTAATTGCTTTTGATAACCTTTCAGAATCCACCACAAATTTCTTCAGCCCGACTTTGCGCTTTGGGGTAACTGGCCTTTCAAGGGCGGGTAAAACCGTATTTATCACGTCACTGGTGCACAACTTGTTGCATGGGGGAAAGCTCCCGCTTTTCGAGGCACAATCAAGCGGCAGGGTAGCCAGCGCAAAACTGGCACCCCAACCGGATGATGCCATTCCAAGGTTTCGGTATGAAGATCACCTTGCCGCCCTCCTTGAAGAAGGCCAATGGCCTCAATCAACCAGTGCTATTTCCGAATTGCGAATTAAAATTGAATATGAATCAGCCTCAACTTGGAACCGCACTTTTGGTTCTGGTCAACTAACCTTAGATATCGTCGATTACCCTGGCGAATGGTTGCTTGATTTACCTCTGCTTGGAAAGTCCTACGAACAGTGGTCGAGTGAAGCCTTAGCTCTTTCAAAGTTACCGAACCGCGAGCCCCTAGCCAAAAGCTGGCATGAGCTGCTAAAGACGATCGACCCTGTGGGTACAGCCGATGAGATGCTGGCCCAACAATTAGCCCAGACCTTTACTGAGTATTTACGTGCCTGCCGATTAGATAAAACGGCCCTATCGACATTACCGCCGGGGCGTTTTTTAATGCCTGGCGATCTCGAAGGCTCTCCTGCCCTCACCTTTGCGCCCCTTAAAATTGACACTGACGCTGAAGCTCCACCTCATTCCCTGCACGCAATGATGGCGCATCGATATGAAGCCTACAAAAACATCGTTGTAAAACCTTTCTTCCGTGAACATTTCGCCCGTATAGATCGGCAAATTGTACTCGTGGATGCCTTGCAAGCCCTCAATGCTGGTGGCGCAGCTGTTGCAGATCTGGAGACCGCCCTTTCAGAAATACTTGCCTGTTTCAACCATGGCAAACGCTCTTGGTTGAGCTCTGTTTTCAGCCCACGGACGGACAAGATTCTCTTTGCAGCTACCAAAGCAGATCACTTGCATCACGGCAACCATGACCGCTTAGAAGCCATTCTAGGCCAGTTACTAGAGCGCGCGACGATGCGGGCACAATTTGCTGGCGCTGAAACCGAAGTGATTGCCATGGCCGCAGTACGCGCGACTTGCGAAGCGCAGGTCACCGAAGGAACAGATACACTACCGGTTATTGTTGGCACCCCACTTAAAGGTGAGCAAATGGGGGCGCAAACCTTTGATGGTAAAACGCGAACTGCAATCTTTCCCGGCGATCTCCCTTCCAACCCAAAGGAAGCATTTGATCTCAGCAGAGAAGCAGGTGATTTACAGTTCTTACGCTTTACCCCTCCGGAATTGGAAAAATCTGAAAAGGGTATAACTTTATCAATTCCCCACATTCGGCTTGATCGTGCCCTGGAATTTTTGTTGGGGGACAAATTACTATGAGTCATAAAAACCGTGCACCCCGTGCTTTCAATCTCGAAGAAACTCAAAGTACGAAAACAAAGAAAACTAGCTCCAAGCCTAAACCCGCTTCTCAGCAGGATAAAAAACGCAAACCGAGAGTTGTTAAGCAAGCAGCTTTGTTAGAGCTAACCCCCGATCTGGCTGCACAAAGAATGGGGTCTTCTGATCTTAGTTCTCGTGAATTAGCTGCAAGCCTTACTCCACCTGCGCCCCTAGGGCGGGTTAAGAGGTTTCGTTGGTCACGGGTGGTTTGGTTTGCGCTAACTGCGCTTTTGTCCCTGGGAATTGGCCTTTGGGTTGATCAGTTGATCCATGATTTGTTCAAACGAGGTGACTGGCTTGGGTGGTTGGCCATTGGCTTAACAGGTCTACTGGTCCTAGCAACATTGATCGTGATCACCCGCGAATACATTGCCATTAGGCGTATGGCCAAGATTGATAAAATACGAAATCTAGCTTCGCGTGCGACCAAAAATGATGATCGCAGCATTGCAAATGATGTTATCGATCAATTGATTTTACTTTATTCTGCACGACCCGACACGGCTCGCGGGCGCAGCATCTTAAACGAACACAAAACTCAAATCATCGACGGTGCCAATTTGATCGCCCTGGCCGAGCGGGACTTGATAAAACCTCTAGATGAACAGGCCCGCGCCTTGGTTATGGGTTCAGCCAAACGGGTTTCGGTAGTGACGGCTGTTAGTCCCAGAGCATTGGTTGATATTGCCTATGTGTTGGTAGAAAATGCAAAGCTCCTCCGTCAGCTTTCAGAACTTTATGGAGGGCGGCCAACTACCCTTGGCCTTTGGCGTCTGGCGCGTAACGTAATCGGCCATCTAGCACTCACGGGAACAATCGCACTTGGTGATGGCCTCATGCAGCAAATGGTCGGCCATGGTCTTGCCGCTAAAATATCCTCAAAACTCGGGGAAGGAGTAATCAATGGGCTGTTGACGGCTCGTATTGGCATTTCTGCGATTGATATTTGTCGCCCCCTACCTTTCACAGATCAAACTCGACCAACTATAAAAGACTTCATGGGAGAATTAATCAGTTTCTCAACAAAGGGCGAGAAACGAAATACTGGGTGATATCTTGACGTAAGCATTTCCCATATAGACAGTAATACGTTAACCATTATGATTAATACTCACCACAAATGATTTCAGGTATTAGTGTTATGAGTTTCCTGCCCCCTAAAGCCAAGCAAATTGCCTCTGCAATAGTTCTTTGTTTCGCAACGGCTTATTCTATGGCTGGCCCAGCGGCTGCAAGTGAGCGTAGCTATTTCAAAAATGTCCAAGGAATTTGGTCGGGCGCTGGTAAAATTGTTGCTGGCCCCTATAAAAACACCCGTTTCACCTGTCGTCTTGTCGGTAAAACGCCAAGCCGCCTGGGCATGAAGCTTTCTGGCAAATGTCGTGTAGGACTGTTTTCTCAGCCCATCATTGCTGTTGTCACAAAACGTGGCAAAGGCTATCGCGGTCGTTTCTTGGATGGCGCTAAGGGCAAAGGTTTGGATATTGTCTCAGGTCGGCTACGAGGTAAAAAGTTGGTTTTGGGGATTAAGCGTAAAAAATTACGTGGAACCATGGTTGCCAATCTGAAATCCAGAAACAAATTGAACATCACAATTTTGGTGCGCGTAAAAGGTGGTCTTGTTCCATTTATCGGCCTTACTTTGGCCCGTTCTGGCGGTGCTAAAAAAGCCGCACTAAGCGAATGATCACTGCCACCAATTTTTCATAGTCTTGATCTGAACAACCCCGCTGCTGTCGATTGCTTTGGCGCGTTCGGCAACAGTTTGTCCCTCAATCACCAAACTATCCTCAATCTCCGCCAGTGGTATTAAGACAAATGCCCGTTCCACCATTCGTGGATGCGGTATTGTTAAGCGAGAACCTGACAGCTCAACCCCGTCTATCGATAATATATCCACATCAATGGTACGTGGCCCCCAACGAATGACCCTCTCTCTTTTGCCAACTTTTTCAACTGCTTGCGTGACTTCGAGCAATGCAAGGGGTGAAAGCTGCGCTTCAATTTCTGCGCAACAATTATGGAACCAAGGTTGGTTCTTTAAGCCCCAAGGCTCTGTTTTATAGATCGAAGAAACATTTGTGATGGTGATTTTTTTGTGCGCTTCCAATCCGCGTAGGGCTACTCCCATGGCCGATTGCACATCTCCGACATTGCCCCCCAACCCAAGCCAAGCTTTTATTGATTGGGATGACAAACCGTAACTTCCACATAATCGAGTATGCCGGCAATCGGTGCATTGGGTTTGCGAACCGTAATGCGAGCCTGACGGATCAGTTTGAAGTCCTTACATAGTTGCTTTGCTATATCCAAGGCTAAGGTCTCAATCAGTGCCCGCCGTTGTGTTGTGACCAATCGTTCAATTACCGCAAACACCTCCCCGTAGTGAACAGTGCCTTCGATACTGTCCTCCTCTAACGCGCCAGTTGAATCGACTTCCAAGGTTGCATCAACATAAAACCTTTGGCCAAGCTCTTCCTCTTCTTTCAACACTCCATGATAAGCATAAAAAGAGCAAT
>JAZGFF010000130.1:0-15595 GCA_036479095.1 Rhizobiaceae bacterium
GGAAGTTTGGACGTGGATACAATCTCTGCTGGCTCACCAAAAGTGAGCGTAAATTTTGATAGCGCCTCAATGAAAAATCTTTTGCTACCCTCTGCTGGTGAAACGGACCCGATTAAATCGCTTCAATTTTATTCGCGATTTGATTTAGGCAAAGGTACCATTTCGTCAGCGGACAAGATCGTTGCGACCCTTGGCGTGTCCTATATCAACGTTACCCCCTTTGATGCCACCACCCCGATGAAGATGACATCGGAAATAACTGACATTACGGTGGAGACAAGTTCAATTCCGAATACTGAATTCCAAAAAGCAATTTCAGATCTGGGGTACGGGACAAAATTTAATGGCCACATCGCCATGGATGCCACATGGTCGTTAAGCGACGGGGTCATGGAAATCACAAAATACGATTTCATTATTAAAGATGTTGGCACGTTTTCGATGCCTTTCGGCATTGGAGGTTACACGGCTGCAAAAATGAAACAAATGCAACAAATGAATCAGGAAATGAAAGGCAAAAGCGAGCAAGAGCAAGGCATAGCGTCAATGAAACTACTCGCTGATCTTAGTTTGCGTAACTTTACTTTTTCTTTCAAAGATGATTCCCTGACCAATCGCGGTCTAAAGTTAGCTTCGACAAAAATGGGGCAGCCCCCTGAGCAACTTGCCGTGATGGCGCCAATGATGATTGGCATCGGCATGGGAAAATTCAATATGCCGAAGCTCACAGAAATGGTCTCGAAAGCGATTGGTAAATTCTTGGCTAAGCCGGGCACAATCAGCGTCAATGTGAACCCAACAGAACCAATCTTATTCGTGGATCTCGCCTCAGCCGGGGCAAGCGACCCAACGGCTCTGGTTAAACTCCTCAATCTCCAGGTTAGTGCGCAGTAACGACGCCCCCTCAAGCTGCACACTTGCGTTAGACCTCGGAAAGTTGACTTTCCGAGGTCTTTCTCTTTCAATCCCTCGGTCTTTCGTTATTAATCCCCCGCTCTTTCTCTTTCAATCTATATGCTCTCTTAAATTGGACCCCTCTGTAAATTCGATGGCCGCAATCTCAACCCTCAATGTTAAGAGCCCCTTTGGGCAGCTTTGTCTCACCGAGATGGATGGGGCGATCATCGCCTTGGACTGGAATGGAACGCATACCCCCTCCACGAACCCGCTGTTAGAAGAAGCCGCGCAGCAATTAACAGCCTATTTCAAAGGTTCGCTTAAGAATTTTGAATTACCGCTTAAGCCCAAGGGTGATCAATTCCAGCAAAGTGTCTGCAAAGCTATGCTGGCAATCCCCTACGGAGAAACCACCACCTATGGCGAAATTGCTAAATCGTTGAATAGTTATGGCCAACCAGTTGGAAATGCCTGCGGGGCAAATACTATTCCCATCATCATACCCTGCCATCGGGTACTGAGTGCAAATGGCCTAGGTGGCTATTCGGGGCAAGGTGGTGTTGAGCGTAAGATTGATTTGCTAAAACTTGAGGGAGGTTTTCCTTACTTGCTGTAAATCCAAACGGAACAGGAAGGTAAATCAATACAATTTTAACCAAAAAGTTTCAATTTTGCCGCGATTCACGGCACAGTAATCGTTTGATATTATAACTGCTTACATCGAAACGATCGGATGAAAACCATGTCAAACACTGAAGCTCCACTGCTAGACAGCAATGATGCAAATTATGCCCATTGCTGCTGTGAAATTATCATTGATCTTAAAGCGCAGGATTTTTTTGACTGGTATATGCATGAGCCGATCGAAAACTTCATGCATGGCACGTTGATCGTTCCACCAATAACAGGCACTGAGCCGCTGCCCGGCCCTAAATGGGGAAAGCAAGGGGCCGCGCGTAAAATCACGTTCAAAGATGGTACGGTTGCCTCTGAAAAAATTCTATCGCTCAACTTGCCGCTTGAATACCATTATCAACCCTGGGCCTATAATAACCCAGTTCGATTGCTTTCAGACTATGCAAAATCAACCATGCGTGCTGAACCGATGGGCGATAAGACCCGTATCGTTTGGGATTATTCTTTCCACGCCCGCAATATGGTGGCACTCCAGCCTTTAAAACTGTTCATGATGTTGGACTGGAAACGCAACTTGGAGAATGGGCTAAAAGTATTGAAAGCCCACTTGGAAGAACACGGTACTTGCAAGCGAATTCATGAAACCATAGCAATGAAAAAGGCCGCTTAACGCGCCAATTCACTCATTCCTTCGGCAAATTCAGCTTTAGGTGCAAATCTTTCAACTGTGGTTTGTCGACCTCTCCCGGTGCGCCCATCAGCAGGTCTTTGGCCTGTTGGTTCATCGGGAACATGGTGATTTCGCGGAGGTTCTTGGTTCCGCAAAGCAACATCACAATACGATCAACGCCAGCCGCCATGCCGCCGTGGGGCGGTGCGCCGTATTGGAATGCGCGGTAAAGACCGCCGAACCGTTCTTCGACCACTTCTTGTGTCAGCCCCGTAATTCCAAAGGCTTTGACCATTGTTTCTGGCAAGTGGTTACGAATACCGCCTGAGGCAATTTCAAAACCATTGCAGACCATGTCGTATTGCATCGCATCGATGGTCAACGGGTCTTGGTTTTCCAGTGCATCTAGGCCGCCCTTGGGCATGGAGAACGGGTTGTGGGCAAAATCCACTTTCTTGTTGTCCTCGTCCCACTCATAAAACGGGAAATCAACAATCCAGCAAAATTTATAGGCGTTTTGATCGATAAGCCCTTGGTCTTCGGCGGCTTTGGTACGGGCATCCCCCGCAAAGGACGCGAATTTCTTTGGATCACCTGCGGCGAAGAATACGGCATCGCCAATTTCCATACCAAGTTGCTGGCGGATGGCTTCGGTGCGCTCATCGCCAATATTTTTGGCGATTGGGCCAGCCGCGTTGAACTCGCCTTCCAGTTCGCGCCAGAAAATATAGCCCATGCCCGGCTGTCCCTCAGCTTGTGCCCATGAGTTCATGCGGTCACAAGATTTACGGCTACCAGCGCCCTTTACGGGGATCGCCCAAACTTCAACATTCGGGTCACGCTCGATCATACCAGCGAAAACTTGGAAGCCGGAGCCCTTGAAATGCTCGGTGACTTCTTGGATTTCAATTGGGTTACGCAGATCGGGTTTATCGGTTCCGTATTTACGGATCGCATCTTTATAAGAAATGCGTGGCCAGTCTTTGGTGACGCTCTTGCCCTCGGCAAATTCCTCGAACACTTCCGTGATAATCGGTTCCATTGTGGTCAGCACGTCTTCTTGCTCCACAAAACTCATCTCAACATCAAGCTGATAGAACTCACCCGGCAGACGGTCTGCGCGGGGGTCTTCATCGCGGAAACAAGGGGCGATTTGGAAATAGCGGTCGAAACCTGACATCATAATCAGCTGCTTATACTGCTGTGGTGCTTGCGGTAGCGCGTAGAATTGGCCGGGATGGATACGGCTTGGCACGAGGAAGTCCCGGGCGCCTTCTGGCGAAGAAGCCGTCAAAATCGGGGTTGAGAATTCGTTGAAACCCGCACTGTTCATTCGCACACGCATGTCAGCGATAATTTTCATCCGCTTCATAATGTTGTTGTGCAAAGTCTCGCGGCGCAAATCTAGGAAGCGGTATTTGAGGCGAATGTCTTCAGGGTACTCTTGCTCGCCAAACACAGGCAGCGGTAGCTCAGCCGCTTTTGACAGCACCTCTATCTCGCGGGCATAAATCTCAACTTCGCCCGTTGGCAGTTCTTTATTGATCGTGCCCTCAGCCCGCGCTTTGACGTCGCCATCAATACGGATAACCCATTCAGAGCGCACAGTTTCCGCCGTGGCAAAGCCCGCAGAATCAGGGTCGATCACAATCTGTGTCATGCCATAATGGTCGCGTAAATCGATGAACAAAACGCCACCGTGGTCGCGGACACGATGCACCCAACCAGAAAGACGGGTGGTGTTGCCAATGTCGCTCGCGCGAAGGTCGGCACAGGTATGGCTACGATATGGGTGCATGGTGGTTTCCTGCGGTAAAAAAGATGAATCAGCGCGGCCCAAATGACAACGCGATATATGCGCGGGTTTGGCCATGCAACGCCAATAAAGTCAAGGTTTAGAGGTGTCTCAAGTTGATATTCCTCGTTTACGGGCAGTATCGCATTGTCACAACGTTGTTAGTATGCCTAACCTTGCTATAAGGCCTCGCTAGGCATTCAACTATTGAAGCAGACCAGAAACGGGAAATACAAGATGAACCTCGAGAAACTGATTAAACGTGTGACCAAAGAACTGAACAATACCCTGACGACGGATCTACCAGAAGCTAAACGGGAAGAGATCTTGGATATCATCAAGCGAGCGATGCTCGACTCTTCGGAGCGCACAACCCGCGAATTAAAGGAAACGGCAGTCGTTTGCTGTGGCCCAGAGGCTGATCTTGCTCACAAAATCCAAGAAGGTATGGACAAAAAACGCAACATACTAATCGCCAATCTTATGGCGATGCGTTGATGTGATTTTTGATGCTCAGGTCGTTGTCGGTTTGAGCATCAAACACCGGTAAACTCATGCATTGCCTGTTTGGAGCTGAAGAGAGCCCCTCCGAAGCACTGCAAAAGTGAGTAGGCCGACGGGGCCAACAAGGAAAGTCAACGCTAGGCAAGGTATGACGAGCCAGAACTTCATGCCTTCAGCTCGGGCTGTTCTACACTGCCAAGCGCCGATAAACAGATCGAAGGCCAGATAGTGAACCCAACCCGCTAATAATGCGTCTGGGTAGCTAAACAACTTCATTACCTGCGCGAGGCTGCCAAAGCCGCCACCATCATGGCTGGGGGAAAGTGCGAGCAAGGCAACATACCCGACCGACAAAATGAGCGGAATTAGGTAGCCCGAAATTCGATCAGACCATTTCGGATAGAAAGGTGATGCCAGCAAGACAAGCCACCCTATCATTGCCAAAATACTTGCCGCTGAAAATGCCAATTCGTAGTTCATGGTTTTATCTCACTGAATAGATTTGAAAGTTTATTAAGCCGAACTGCTTGCATCTGCAAGCTTAACTGCCTAATAAACACGAATGACCGATACATCCCTTCAATCCGTGTTGCGCTTGTTGCAATCTTCTCAACTCATCGAGGCTAGAATAGCTGGTGAGTTTTCGTGTGTTCACGGCATTTCTGTGAACGAAATGTTCCTGCTCATGCAGCTCGAACAGGCTCCCCTGCAAAAACTCCCCCGTGTTGAACTTGCAAAACGCCTCAATACCAGTGCCTCAACGGTCACCAGAATGGCGGCTCCTATGGAGAAGTTGGGACTGGTTTCAAGACAATCTGATGAACGCGATGCGCGGTTGGCATTTGTCGTTCTGACTGAGGCTGGTGCTACAAGAGTTTCCGAAGCGCGTACAACTTTTGCAAAACAAGCGGCTTATGTCTTTCGCGACCGATGGGAGCCCGAAGAGATCAAACAACTGTCCGAATTGCTTGGACGACTGGTCGCTGGAACCCCCGGCGATCTCAGCTAAGAGACATCACACCTAAGCGCGGTAGGCAAAGCAATCCACCAACACTTCGACCTTCATCGAACTGTCTGCCATTGCCCATCAAGCATACCTCCTCTACCGTCGAACTATGAAAGAAGGTCCAGACATATCACTCCTCGCTGCTCTCATCGGTGATCCTGCGCGCTCTAATATGCTGATGGCATTAATGAGCGGCAAGGCGCTGACGGCGGGCGAGTTGGCGCGGGAGGCTGGTGTTACCATCCAAACCGCCAGTTCTCACTTGGGAAAATTGGAAGGCGCTGGACTGTTGTTCAAACGCCATGAGGGACGGCATCGTTATTTTTCCATTGCAGATGAAGATGTGGCGGGGGTTCTCGAATCCCTCACTGGCCTTGCCGCTAAACGGGGACACCTGCGCACCCGCACGGGGCCGAAAGACCCTGAGCTGCGCAAGGCGCGGGTTTGTTACAACCATCTGGCGGGTGAGCTGGGGGTGCAGATGTATGACAGCCTCATCGCCAACCACCACATCGTTTTGAAGGACAACACCCCTCTCCTCACCGCTTCGGGCAAAAAATTAGTGGGCGAGTTTGGCGTGGATTTAGAAATGCTTGCAAAACTTCGTCGCCCCTTGTGCAAATCTTGTCTCGACTGGTCTGCCCGCCGCTCCCATCTCGCTGGAGCATTAGGAACTGCACTACTCAATCAGTTTTTTGAATTGGGTTGGGCTGCGCGTTTGGATAACTCGCGGGTGGTCGCGTTTTCAACGGATGGTGAGCAGAAATTTAGGCAAATGTTTATCTAGGCGTTCTTCAGCTCTTCTAAATGGTTGTTGATATGCATCACATGGGCGGCGCTGTACTCACCTTTATTTAGGCTCCCATAAGCGAAATGGGGCTTTAGGGCGCCATCGAAATCTCTAAAGGATAGGAGTGATTGCTTTAGTTCGTTTAAAGCATCGCTCGGTTTGATGAGCTGCTTCGTGATCACCTCTCCGGGGATAGGTTCCCCTAGATCATGGTTCATTTTTCCGCGTGCTTGAAAAACATTGAAAGCCAGTTTGCCAACAGTTTTTTGAAAGATTTCCGCTTTGGGCTCTGGATAGCCAGTCATGGAAAACTCAATACCTTGGGAGAGATGGCCAAACACCCGTGATATTTCCCATGCGCTTGAGTTTTCGATAGAGCCAACGGTCATGGAATCGAGCTTATCAATTGCGGCATCGATTGTTAGGTGGGCATAATCACGCTCTTTTGAAAGCCAATAGGCGCCCCCTGCTCCGCTAAGAACAACACCAGTGGCGACATATTTCAAGATGTTGCGTCGGTTCATAATCAAATTTCCAATAAAGGCGGTGACGGTTATTCCTTAACCTACGGCGAAAAGTAATATTTCACAAATATTGCATGCAATTCGCCGTAATAAATCTGAGATTGAAACAATATAAATTGCAGCACACCAATTGAGTATCTACTTCGACCCGTCTATACCGCCCCCATGAAAATTATTACCACCACACCAGAACTAGCAACAATCTGTCATGATTTTGCCAAGCATGATTATGTCACCGTTGATACTGAATTCCTGCGCGAGAAAACTTTCTGGCCAATCCTATGCCTGATTCAAATTGCAGGGCCCGATGATGAGTGTATCGTTGACCCAATGGCCGAGGGTATCGACCTTGCTCCGTTCTTTGCATTAATGGCTGATAAAAGCGTGGTGAAAGTTTTCCATGCTGCACGCCAGGATGTCGAAATTGTTCACAATCTTGGGAATTTAATTCCTGCACCTTTGTTTGATACTCAGGTAGCAGCCATGGTGTGCGGTTATGGAGATTCAATTGCTTATAATCAGTTGGTTAGCAAAATAACCGGTGGGGAAATTGATAAATCATCGCGTTTCACCGATTGGGCACGACGCCCGCTCACAGAGAAACAGTTGGATTATGCATTGGCCGATGTCACCCATTTGCGTGATGTTTATCTCAAACTAAAATCCACACTTGAGCAAAAGAACCGCACATCTTGGGTTGATGAGGAAATGGAAATCCTTACCACGGTTGAGACCTACGACATGCCCGTTGAAAAAGCTTGGCGACGATTAAAAATGCGGGTGCGTAAGCCACGGGACTTAGCGGTGATGCAAGCAGTTGCTCAATGGCGCGAGCAAGAGGCCCGCAGCCGAAACATCCCTCGCGGTAGAGTGTTAAAGGATGACGCAATTTATGAGATCGCGCAACAACACCCACGGGATGAGAATGCCCTTGCCCGTTTACGCGCCCTGCCCCGTGGTTTTGAAAAATCACGCCATGCCGAATCCCTATTAGCAACGATCGATGAAGCGCATGCAATTGCAGTAGAAGACTTGCCCCAAGTGCCACGCCCAACCCGCTCACCGGAAGGAACTGGCGCAGCAACGGAGTTGTTGAAAGTATTGCTTAAGGTGGTTGCCGAACAAAATGGGGTCGCTAGCAAAGTCATTGCCAACGCTGACGATTTAGAAAAAATAGCGGCGGATGATGAAGCCGATATTGCTGCCCTAAAAGGATGGCGATTTGAAATGTTTGGCAAACAGGCTTTGGAATTAAAACGCGGTGAAATTGCCTTGAGTTTTGAGGACAAGAAAATCGCAGTGATTGAGCTTGAATAGCCAAACGGCTTTGAAACCATTTGCCCCTAAAATTTGCGAGACGCAATATCTGCCAAGCGTTTTTTACGCTGCTGCGTAGCTAAGCTCTTCATTGCGGCTACCTCACGATTATATTCAGACTGGCTATCCTTAGCAGCTTGCGCGGCGCCTTTTTGGGAATCGCGGTTAAGCTCTGTTTTCGTTGCTGATTTTTCAGTCGGGGTGAGCTGGCTGGTTTGGCCTTCCGGTAAGCGCCCGATCACGGGGAAAGACCCAGTTTTTGATGCTTCCCCTAATGGGGTCGAAAACAGCACGTCGGGCGTGTTGGTCACACAGCCACCCAAAACCATACCTGTCAGGGTAATCGCTATGATTTTATGATAGGGGAAATGCCGTTTCATGCCCCCGATTACCATTAAATTGTGACGCAACCATGAAGATTAAAGTAAAAGGCTTTGTACCAGTACATACACAGCTACTATAACCATAGCGATAACAGTGAGTAGCATTCCGTAAAAGCGAAATTTACTCGGCCCGTCTTGAGAAAGTCCCAGGGCATGCAGGATACGTGCAAGCACAAAAAGGGTGCCGAGCGGATAAAGCCACATTGGCGATGCACCATTCAATTCAAGCACCGCAAAGGCAACAAGAAATAAGGGTGCTGTTTCTAACAAATTGGCATGGGCGCGAATGCGCTTTGTCATCATTTCAATTCCCCCATCACCAATGGAAATTTTATGTGATCTTCGTACCGCAATCACCCTTAAGGTTAAGACCAGTGCTAGGAAAATTATCAGAGCGGTATAAAGACCAGTTATCGGCAGCATGGAAGTTCACCAAGTTTGAAAAATTTGGCCATTAAAAGCATTTATCAAGGCACAAATCTACTCACCATTGAGTGCTTGATCGAGATCAGCGATTAAATCAGCAGCGCTTTCTATACCCACCGATACTCGAATAACATCGGAACCAGCGCCGGCTGCCGTTTGTTGCTCGACATTTAACTGACGGTGGGTAGTGGAGGCCGGATGGATAATCAAAGAACGGGTGTCACCAATATTGGCAAGATGGGAGAATATCTCAACATTGGAGACCAATTCAACACCAGCATCATAACCGCCCTTTAACCCGAAGGTGAACACTGCGCCTGCTCCCTTGGGCATATATTGCTGTTGAAGCTGGTGATAAGGATCGGAAGCCAAGCCTGCATAGGACACCCAATCGACCTTCTCATGCTTATTTAGAAATTCAGCAACGGCCAAACCATTTTCGCAATGGCGCTGCATCCGTAGGGGGAGAGTTTCAATTCCTGTGATGATTTGGAAGGCATTAAAAGGAGAGATCGCAGGCCCCAAATCGCGTAAACCAAGAACCCGACAAGCAATCGCAAAGGCAAAATTTCCGAAGGTTTCTGCCAATACCATGTTGTTATACTCGGGGCGCGGCTGGGTCAGAATTGGGTAGCGGTCATCTTTTCCCCAGTCAAATGTACCGCCATCGACGATGATCCCGCCCATGGAATTGCCATGGCCACCTAAAAATTTAGTCAAGGAGGCAACAACGATATCGGCACCGTGCTCAATGGGACGACAAAGATAGGGGCTAGCCATCGTATTATCGACGATAAGTGGCACGTGATGTTTTCTAGCAACTTCGGCGATGCCTTTAATATCCATGACAACGCCGCCTGGATTGGCCAGACTTTCTATAAAGATAGCTTTTGTTTTTGAGGTCATTTGAGCTTCAAAATCAGCAGGCGCAACGCCCTCAGCCCATCGCACGTGCCAATCAAATGATTTAAAACTGTGGCCGAATTGATTGATCGAGCCACCATAAAGTTTTCGGGAAGAAACGAACTCATCACCGGGCTGCAACAGCGCATGCATGGTCACTAACTGCGCCGCATGGCCTGAGGCCACAGCCAGAGCTGCTGTTCCACCCTCCAATGCAGCCACCCGCTCTTCCAGAACAGCCGTTGTGGGGTTGGTGATGCGTGTATAAATATTGCCAAAGGCTTGAAGACCAAAAAGAGAAGCGGCATGATCGACGTCATCAAACACGAAGGCCGTGGTTTGATAAATTGGAGTTACACGAGCACCTGTTGCAGCATCTGGTTGCGCGCCAGCATGGATGGCAAGGGTTTCAAATCCGGGTTCAGTTACGCTCATGGGGGTATGCTCCAAAGGATCAATAGGATCGGGTTGTTATATCGCGAGTATCAAACAGGAATTCACTCTCGTCAAAGGACGATTGTGCTGGCGCTGATGTAAATTGAAGAATAAAATTGTCGTTTCCTTGAATCATTTGAAAAACTTATCCCCATGGGTTGAGAAATTGATTCAGTCGATGAATTAGTCACCATTTCCTAAATTATAATGCTGAAATCCTTTGCTCAATTTTGGTTTCTTGCTGGAGATGGTGCGTCGATTGAACCCCGTCCAAGCAATTTCACCGCATAAGCGAGCGTACTCGATTTTTGGGCATCGGTTTTGGATTACCGTAATGCCAGCCATTTCAAGGGCATTGGCAATCGCATCATCGCGAATACCCAACTGTAACCACACGACTTTCGGTAACGTGCCCATGGCCATAATTTCTTTCACGATTTGCGGCAAAGCTTCAGGCTTGCGAAAAATATCAACCATGTCCACCTGCTGGGGTAATTCTGCAAGACATGCGTAGGTCATCGCCCCCGCGATCTCTTTGCCAGCATGA
This sequence comes from Rhizobiaceae bacterium, assembly GCA_036479095.1. Classification (GTDB taxonomy): domain Bacteria; phylum Pseudomonadota; class Alphaproteobacteria; order Rhizobiales; family Rhizobiaceae; genus Pseudahrensia. The sequence goes on from JAZGFF010000130.1 coordinate 10,834, forward strand.
CCAGGGTTAATTGGGAACAGGTGATAACCTTTTGCCGCCATATATTTGGCAACGAAATAGGATGGGCGCACTTGGTTTCCACTTGCGCCGATGATCGCGATTGATTTTACGGATTTTAGGACTGAGCGAATTTTTTCGTCCGTGTAATGATCGTGCTCACTCATCTTGCCATTCCGCAGGTCGATCTTCTAAAAATGCGCCTATCCCCTCTTGGGCATCTTGAGCCATCATATTTTCAGTCATCACAGCCGCCGTGTGTGCATAGGCTTGCGCTAAGGGCATTTCTGCTTGCTGATAAAATGCCTGCTTACCGAGTTTGATTGCATGGCTCGATTTCTTTGCGATATTGCGCGCATATTGCAGAGTAATTTTTTGCAAATAATCAACAGGAACCACTCGATTGATCAAGCCAATTTCGCGGGCGTGGCTTGGGTCGATCGCCTCCCCAGTTAGTAACATCTCCATGGCATGTTTTCGTAGGACATTACGCGAAAGAGCCACCATCGGGGTTGAGCAAAATAGGCCGATGTGAACTCCCGGCGTGCAAAAGGTTGCATCTTCGGAGGCAATAGCCAAATCGCACGTGGCGACCAATTGGCATCCTGCAGCCGTTGCCAAACCGTTGACCTCAGCGATGATTGGTTTTGGGTGGTTGCCCATGGTCTGCATGACCTTGGCGCATTGGGCCATCAAGGCTTTAAAATAAGCGCGCCCTTTATCCGCATCATCGCGACGCTTTGTCATTTCTTTCAAATCATGGCCCGCGCAGAACAAATGGCCATTGGCGGCCAATATTATAACGCGGGTGGTTGGATCAATGGCGGCCTTGTCGAGGGCGATTTGCAACGCCTCTAGCATCGCTTCTGATAAGGTGTTGGCTGGCGGATTATTGAGCACAAGCCGCAACACGCCTCCGTCAAGATGCTGAGCAACAAGAATGTCGTCCCCTAAGTTTTCGGGGGTTTTAATGTTGACGATTTCGGCCATGGTATCATCCAGAGTGCGTTTTATATTGGATAGGTGTTTGGAAACGCGCTGGCAACCAATGCTCATACAAATTCAACTCCTTGATAGCCAGAGCACGGGAAAATAGTTTAGCATACTGTTGCTTTTACCTATTTAGGCCTTTCCTTTGCCCCACCCTACCCCCGTACTTACCGTAGATGCATTAAACAGCTTCACCTTCGATGTGTTCCCCCAACTCATGGAGCAATTCCCCGAATATAAATGTACGCATATTGAGGCTGGGCGGGTGGTTGTGCAGTTACAAACCCATGATCAACATATACGCGCTGGCGGAACGGTTTCTGGCCCGACACTCTTTTCGCTGGCTGATATTGGCGGCTATGCCTGTGTCTTGTCCCATGTCGGTAAAGAAGCGCTGGCAGTAACAACGAACTTAAATATAAACTTCATGCGCAAAGCTGAACCGGGGATATTAGTGGCGGATTGTAAGATATTGAAACTGGGTAAGCGGCTGATGGTGTTTGAAGCTTCAATCATGGTTGAAGGCAAAACCGAACTCATAGCCCACGCAACAGGAACCTATGCCATTCCGCCTATGAAGTAGGAATGGGGGGTGGCTTGAAGCCATATCAACAACTTTGTCATTCCCGCCACATCGGGGAGTTAGAAGGTCAGAATTGTCAGATTTATCTCCAAACTCGTCCATAAAATTTCATTGAACGGTTGCATGGAGGCCTTGTTGACGCATGCAGCGAAATGAACCAACGTCTGTCATGGCGTAAATCTACGAACTGAAAAACGACTTTTTATCGCGTCTCCGGTTCAGCTATTTTTGGTAATGGATCGAACCAGCTCCTCTGAATAAAACTGAAGAAGGAATGCCTCATGAAAGCACATATAGTCCTAGCTCATCCTGAGAGAAAATCCTTTAACGGCAGGCTGACTGATACTTCTAAAGCAACACTAGAGGCAAATGGATACCAAGTTACTGTATCTGACCTCTATGGAATGGATTTTGATCCGCTAGAGGCGGAGCGACACTACAAAGAACGTTCAGACAATGCGGTCTTTCATGCGCAAACCGAGCAGCGTTTCAATGCAAATAACGGAACCACCCCCGCTGATGTGAACGAAGAAGCTGACAAGCTCCTGAACGCTGATGTTCTTGTTGTTCATTTTCCACTTTGGTGGTTCGGCGCGCCGGCCATCTTGAAAGGGTGGATGGATAGGGTCTTTGTGTATGGCAAAGTTTACAAAAGCCGAATGCGTTATGACACTGGTATTTGCCGCGGTAAGAAAATGATCGCCTGCATAATAACTGGCGCTTCGGCGGATTCTTGTTCTTTCGATGGCAGAGAGGGCGATACACGCCTGGTAACATGGCCGCTACTATTCCCGTTCCGTTACATAGGTTTTGATGTTTTGGAACCTGTCATCCTGCATGGCATCGGCGGGGTGGCCTCGATTGAGGCACACGAAGACGGCAGGAACGATCTGGATCGTTATGAAACAGATTGGAAGTCTACACTCTCCAACTTGGAAACACGGAACATTGTTCCCTTCAATGGCGATAACGACTTTGGAGAGAATAAGAGACTACTTGCAGGTTCTCCATCGCACTCCCCGTTTGTCTCCCACAAAAAAACAAAGCTTTGGTAGTTTATTGGTATGCAACATCTCAGGCTGGGTTAATTTGATTTAGTGATCACCAAAGTTCTTGTGCAATGCCAGAGTTTTTCGGAATAGCATCAGCAAAACCAGACATCGTATAGAACTTTGTTAGCGGTAACTTCGTCCGCACCGCCGACATTCAAACCGAGGCATGATCAGAACTGCTCATTTAAAATAGTAAACGGTGAGGATTTGGAGAAACCCCCACCGCTTACAGGCTGGGAAATGGGGGAAGATCCCAGCTGCCACATCCATTCCGCGCCACCAAATAGGCGGTCAGGGGCGCAAGTGAAATAAATGGGTAGCGAAGGCTTACGTTGCGTTAGATGGGGTGTCAATAATATTCATTCTTCAGAATACCTAGAAAACCGCAATGTTCACAATTTAAAAGGCTGGTATTATAATACCATATTTATAACTTATTGTTATTGTTATATAATTACAGTATTCCCTGCAAAACATTGCTTGACGCTTTCAAAAAGTGTGCTTATACACCACAGCAACAAGCCCGATGGAGACATTAGGCTGTTGTTTGTTTTGGGGTAACGCCCTGTTTCATTCATCCTTCATCAGAACTCACGGGGTTTACCCCTGAAGAACTCACAGGGTTTACCCCTGATAAAATTAGGTCCTCCTATTATGAAAACCTTTTCGCAAAAGCCAGCGGAAGTTGAAAAGAAATGGATTTTGATCGATGCCGATGGCGTCGTTCCTGGTCGTCTTGCTTCCTTCGTTGCAAACCGCCTACGCGGCAAGCACAAACCAACATTTACTCCCCATGTCGATGATGGGGATAATGTAATTATCATCAATGCTGAAAAAGTAGCTTTTACCGGTAAGAAATTTACCGACAAGAAATACTACTGGCACACAGGTTATCCGGGCGGCATTAAAGAGCGTTCGGCTAAGGCCATTCTTGAGGGGCGTTTTCCTGAGCGCGTTATGCAAAAAGCCGTTGAACGGATGATGCCTGGCGGACCTCTTTCTCGCCGTCAAATGAAAAATCTTTACGTTTACGCAGGCCCAGAGCACAAGCAAGAAGCTCAACAGCCACAGACCATCGATATGGCTGCGTTAAACCCGAAAAATAAAAGGACTACCTGATCATGGCTGAAATTAATTCTTTAGAAGATCTGGGTGCTGCGATTGGCGGTGCTGCTGTTGAAGGTTCTACCGATGCGGGTGCGCCTGCTGAAACTGGCGGAAACCCTCCCCCTCCTGTTTATGAACGTAAAGTTGATGACCTTGGTCGCTCCTATGCAACAGGTAAGCGTAAAGATGCTGTTGCGCGTGTTTGGTTGAAGCCTGGTACTGGTAAAATTACCATTGTTGGCGCGACTAAAAAGCGTGACGTCATTAAGAAAAACCGCAAGGAAGGCACAAAAGCCACCAAAGAGCGGGATTTCACTGAGTATTTCGCCCGCCCAGTCTTACAGATGGTTGTTAAGCAGCCTCTTATTACTGCGGATCGCGAAACCCAGTTTGATATCGTCGCGTCCGTTTCTGGCGGTGGCCTTTCTGGCCAAGCTGGTGCTTTGCGTCACGGCATTTCTAAGGCTCTTACTTATTACGAGCCAGAACTTCGTGGTGTCCTGAAAGCCGGTGGCTTCCTTACCCGTGATAGCCGTGTTGTTGAACGTAAGAAATACGGTCGCGCAAAAGCCCGCCGTTCTTTCCAGTTCTCAAAACGTTAAGACTTACCAAATTATCCTTTTGGGTGTATTTAAGGCGGGTCGCAAGACCCGCCTTTTTTATTGTGAGATTTCGATATGACGAAACCTAAAAATGTTGATGCTGCTTTTACGGCGAATGATCTGCACGCTTGGAGTGCAGATTCCACCTTTGCGGGTGTGCTGTCCTTCATGCGGCGTAAATATACGGCTGATCTGACTGGCGCCCATGCCGTGGTTTGGGGTATTCCATTCGATGCGGCAGTTTCCAACCGCCCCGGCACCCGCTTTGGGCCGCAGGGCGTGCGGCGGGCCTCTGCTGTTTTGGATAATGATCCGCAATATCCTTTCAACACCCGTATATTCGACGATCTTGCCACCATTGATTACGGCGATTGCAAGCTCGATTATGGCTATAACGACAAAGTTCCTGAACAAATTGAGGCACAGGCCGC
>JAZGFF010000131.1:0-21867 GCA_036479095.1 Rhizobiaceae bacterium
TGATACTCGCTATATTCTGGTGATTTTTCAGCTGCAATTGAAACATATTCTTCAACCGCAGAAGTAATCGGATCAATGGGGCTTTCTAGCACTTCAAATATCGGTACGTAGGATCCTGGTTCTAAAATAATCGTGACTGGAGCATTATTTTGGGGGGCTTGAGAATTATATAGGGCTAATGCCTGGCGCAAACGCCCAGCAGCCACCCGAACAGCCGCATTGCTTTGGGGATCAAAATCTTGGCGTCTGCCTAAGGCGTCCACAGCAATCGAGTAAGCTTTTATCTCGGCGCTTTTACCATCAAGCGTTTTGTTTACAATGAAGCTGAGAAATTCACTTAATTGTTCTGACGATGAAAATTGCTCAGAGTTCAACACCCCTTCTAGCGCGCGTTCGACATCGCGGCGCTTGGCTTTTTGTTTTTTTCCTTCAGGCACTTTTTCAGCGTCCCTCCACAAATCGCCCCAGTGATCTTATGCTTGGTTCAATAATCCTGCGCTTTATTTTGTGCAGTCTCAAGCCTTTGAAAAATTTATTTCATCCAACAAGTTTTTCATCGTGCGCTTCAACAGCTCAAGGTCTTCATCGCGTGATAGTCGGTGATCCCCATCTTTGATCAGTGAAATCGAAACATCATCATGGGGAAGAGATTCAACTAAGCGTAAAGCATGATGATAAGGGACGTCTGGATCCTTCATACCTTGCAATATTCGCACGGGTACTCCCAAAGATAAATCGTTGTTCAAAACTAAATTTTGCCTACCATCTTCAATCAAAGCTTTTGTAATAACATTGGGTTCATCCGAATACGCACTGGGCTCTTCAAAATAGCCCTGGGTTTCTAGGGCTTGGCGCTGCTGCTCTGTGAATTGGGGTTCCATTAATTCTGCAGTGAAATCGGCGGCTGGGGCGATCAAGAGCAGACCGGCCAAACGGTTTACTTCGCCCAATTTGATCAACTCTTCTGCCAATCGAAGGGCAATCCAGCCACCCATGGAAGAGCCTACGAGAATCTGGCGACCTTTGGTTTTGGCACGAAACACGGCAAGACTCTCATCTACCCAACGCGATATTGCCCCTTCAATAAATTTTCCAGTTGAAAGCCCATGTCCTGAATAATCAAACCGCAGGGAGCCACAATTCAACTTCTCAGCTTGCTCGACCATGGTTTCCGCTTTGGTGCCGATCATATCTGACTTAAAACCACCGAGCCAAACAAAGCCAGGGTTTGGTAATTTGTCAGATTTACCGTTGACGCCAGTATCTAGGCTAGCGGAACCAAAGCTGCTGCGGTTTGCGGGGGGCGCGCTTTTGATGGCTAATAAAACAGTTTCCGCATCTGGCCATTCGTGTTTTAAGGTGCTGTCGATTTCCAATTCATTTCTTTCATGGGAATGATCCGTTCCTTTGTTCAAACCCAATGGCTAGAAAACTTCAAGATGGCAACACCAAAAAACTCCTCGACCATTTTGCAAGTGGTGCCCAGTTTGCATACTGGAGGAGTGGAAAAAACAACACTGGATATCGGCAATGCTCTTGTTGAACAGGGTTGGACCTCACTTGTTGCCAGTTCAGGGGGGCGTATGGTGGAAAAACTTGTCGCCGATGGCAGCGCACACTTTGAATTGCCCTTGGATCGAAAGAACCCTTACTCGCTTTGGCGTAATGCTTCAAAGTTGGCAAAATTAATCCGGCAAGAAAATGTGGGTTTAATTCATGCTCGCTCCCGCGCTCCCGCTTGGTCAGCCCTGCTTGCTGCTAAAACTACAGGCATCCCATTTGTGACCACCTACCATGGTGCCTATAGCCAAAATAATGCACTTAAAGGCTGGTATAATTCAGTGATGGCTCGGGCTGATCGAGTGATTGCAAACTCGCAATGGACGGCAGATTTAATATTAGAACGGAACCCGTGGGCAAGGGAGCGTATTGTTACGATCCACCGTGGCACTGATTTCACTGCATTTTATAAATCGGCCATCACGCAGGAGCGAAAAGAAAAACTAACTCTTGAATGGGATATCCAACCCAATCAGTTCACGGTCGTGCATATGGCGCGCTTGACCAAGTGGAAGGGCCAAACGGTTGTGATTGCAGCCGCAGCTCGGCTTGCTAAGAAATACCCAAATTTACGCTTTATTTTGGCAGGGGATTCGCAAGGACGCGATGAATATCATTCCACACTAAAGCAAGAGATCGCCAACCAAGGGTTGGAAAAACACGTCTTGGTCGCCGGGCATTGTTTTGATCCTGCTGCGGCTATGGCGGTTGCGGATGTGGTTATCGTTGCCTCCGTTGAAGCTGAAGCATTTGGACGTGCTGCGGTAGAGGCAGGGGCGCTTGAAAAGCCGGTAATTGTTACACGCATCGGTGCTGTTGGTGAAACTGTTTTGGCCCTTCCTGAAGTTACACTAGATCAAGCAACAGGCTGGAAAGTACCCCCTGGAAATGACGAAGAAATGGCAAAAGCTTTATCCGATCTCATCGAGATGAGCCCAACCCAGCGCGATTCTATCGGAGCACGAGGTCGTATTCACTGCGAGGCCAATTTTTCCTTGTCTCAAATGTGCAATAAAACCTTATCGCTCTACCAACAACTGCTAGAATAATAATTCGCTAACCTCCCATAAAAACCCATGGTGTTTTCCTATAGACCTATGTTATATCAAAGCATGATTGAAGCTTTGGTAGGAAACTGCCGGGCACCATAACCAGGAGAAAAACGCCATTCGTCGTCCACATAGAGCCGCCGCACCACAAAAATCTGGGCCGCGCGCAAACCAAGATATCACCGCTTCCGAAGTTCAACTGATCGATGATGGAGGTGAAAATCATGGTACCGTTTCACTGGAAGCTGCCCTCGATATGGCCGCTGAAGCTGGTCTTGATCTTGTTGAAATATCACCAACCAACCGCCCCCCAATTTGTAAAATCCTTGATTTTGGCAAATATAAATATGCTGCTCAGAAAAAAGCTGCCGAAGCGCGGAAAAAGCAAAAGACTGTTGAAGTCAAAGAAATCAAAATGCGTCCAAACATCGACACCCACGATTATGATGTGAAAATGCGTTCCGTTAGACGGTTTTTTGAAAGTGGCGATAAGGTGAAAATAACTTTACGTTTTCGAGGCCGCGAAATGGCGCATATGAATTTGGGCATGGATTTGCTCAAAAAAGTTAGGGAAGATACCGAAGAAATTGCGAAGGTTGAAGCAGAGCCCAAACTTGAAGGCCGTCAAATGATGATGGTTCTTGCACCTAAATAGGTTTATTCTATTTTACGCTAAAAACACCCCAGTCTTTACCCCCGCGTTATTTTCCTCCAACATAGCTTGGAGGCGGGGGAACTGGGTGTTTTAATTCATTTCCGTTCTTGGAATGGCAATGATGAAAATCAAACTAACACCCAAATATGATGGTCTGCTCGAAAAATTGAGCGCAATGCCGGATATTATCTCGTGTATCGAAGAATTGTGCCAGTTTTTTGATATTGATTTTATCACCTATCATTTAGCCTTTCATGAGGGCAAAGCTATTGACACCCCTTATGTAAAAACCAATTACCCTGCTCAATGGGTGCGTCAGTATTTGGTCATGAATTATGTCGAAGTTGACCCGGTTGCTCAAGCTGGGTTCAATCGAGCCTTACCTTGTTTTTGGTCTGATCTGGATTGGGGCGGCGCGGACGCAATTCCTTTTGCAGAAGATGCCGCCAAGCATGGGGTTGGCGGATCGGGGTATATGATTCCAATCACCGATCGCCATCGCCGCCGTGCTATCATCAATTTTGCGGGAAACATGGATGCTGAATCATGGGCGAAAAAAATTGTGGCGTTAAGGCAAGTGTTAGCGGAATGCGCTGAACTTTTGCACCGCAAAGCAATACTTGATCTTTATGGAAAAGAAGACGAGCGACCTCCACTTTCTCCTCGGGAACTTGAAAGCTTATATTGGGTAGCGCAAGGTAAAGATGCAAAATCGATTGGGATAATCTTAGAGATTTCAGAACATACAGTGCGTGACTATTGCAAATCGGCGAAGCATAAACTTGGTTGCGCAACCCTGTTTCAAGCCATCCATTTAGCTACAATGTTACGGTTAATTGATCCCGTAGAAACCCTTTGAGGGTTGATGCTCTCGGTGGCACCAGCTCTCCCCCTCAAATTTAGGGGATTGTGACTTTCACCCACATTTCAGAGCATATCATTGTCACACATAAGGAGTATGGCACTATGTTCTTTATTCTTGAGGAATCAAACAAGCACAACCACCAAAACCTCGTAGAGCGTATGTTTACGCTGCGCGCAGAAGTGTTTCACGATAAATTGGGCTGGAATGTAGTTGTGGGAAAACGTGGGGAGGTTGATAGTTATGATGATGCCAACCCAGCTTATCTCATGTGGTGTAACGCAGAAAAAACAACTCTCTATGGCTGCCTGCGACTTCTGCCCACCACGGGGCCAACCCTACTCTATGATGTGTTTCGTGAGACCTTCCCAAATAATGTGAGCCTTATGGCTCCCGGCATTTGGGAAGGGACTCGTCTTTGTATTGATGAAGATGCGATCGCAAAAGATTTGCCTTCGATTGACCCAAAAAAGGCCTTTTGTTTGATGCTGTTGGCGTTGTGCGAAACGGCTTTGAAGTTTGGCATTCACACTCTCATTTCAAATTACGAGCCACCAACAAAACGCCTCTATGCCATGGCTGGTGCACCGTTTACAGAATTAGGTCGTGCCGATGGTTATGGCAAACGGCCCGTGTGCGCTGGTAGCTTCGAGGTTTCAAAAAGAGTTTTACTTGAAATGCGCAAACGGTTGGGTGTCACTAAACCATTATTGAGCGACGCTCGAAATCAACCCAACAATCCAGCTGCAACAATCAAACAAGAAGAGGCTGCTTAATATAATTAGGCGCCAACAATGAATTGGCGCCTTAAGGTTAGAGGGAGACTAAGGTTTGATGAATTTGGGGGCGGAACCGAGTGTCGGTTTAGAGGAAACAAGCAAGCTCATTATTCAGGAGCAATCGACGCAGATCTTTGATCATGACATTGCATTCCTGCATGCTTTCGGCATCGGTTATCCAGCACTTCTTCAAGCACAATCTCGCGGTAAACAGTTCGCTATACCTGCTGCGGAAGCATTGGTGGCAAATGGCATCATGAGCGAGAGTGATTATTACAGATGTGTTGCTTTAGAGCTTGGGCTTAAATTTAGCGCAACGCCGAAATCATCAACAACGTCTCTTTATCGACTGCCTTGCAACCAAGAATTGATACGCATGGCTCGTATGGTGCGCGCTAATGATAATGATGGTCAACAACCTGGAAATACAATCTATCTTGCCCCAGATTGCCGCCAAATGCCTGCGTTGAAAGAGCTACTCAACCACAGCCCTGAGCTGGCCAAGCAGTTAAAAATAACCACCTTGAGTTCAAACAAGAAAGGGTTTGTTGAAAGTAGCGCCCCAGGTCTTCTGGCAATCGCTACCGACGGGTTACGCGATAAATTTCCGGCCTTTTCAGCCAAGAGTGTCATCACCGTTCCACAAGCACTTTTCCTTGTATTTGCTTTGCAACTCATACTTTTTCTCAGTTTCACAAATGCGCCCATCGTTCTTACGATACTTCATTTGGCCGCCAGCTGCTTTTATATTGGTTGTATTGGTTTGCGGTTTCTTGCCGCTTTGGACTTTGATGCAAAAGAGCGAGCACCCACCCCTCTCCAAACGCCCATCATGGGCACGCCCGAAAACCTTTTGCCAATTTATACTGTGCTGGTTGCCCTCTACCAAGAGGCTGGGCAAGTTGATGATCTGGTCAATAGTTTGATGAAGTTGGATTGGCCAAAGGAGCGCCTAGAGATAAAACTTATTTGCGAGGCCGACGATCTACCAACAATTGATGCGGTACAAAGGGCGCTTCGCCGTGTTAAAACCAGCGCGATATCATTGGTAGAAGTTCCTGCGAACGAACTGCGGACAAAACCAAAGGCTTTAAATTACGCCCTGCCTTTTTGTCAGGGTAAATTTCTTGTAATCTATGATGCAGAAGATAGGCCGGATCCAAAGCAACTGCTGGAAGCCTTTGAGAAATTTTCCCTAGGCTCGCCAGCTCTTGCGTGTCTACAAGCACCCTTGGTGATTTATAATCATCCAGAAAGTTGGTTATCGCGCCTTTTCGCAATTGAGTATTCCAGTTTATTTGATGGGCTGCTTCCAATGTTATCGCGAATAAACGCACCCTTACCGTTGGGAGGAACTTCAAACCACTTTAAACGGTCCGTGTTGGAACGGATTGGTGGTTGGGATCCTTATAATGTCACTGAAGATGCTGATTTAGGTATTCGACTTGCACGCGCTGGGTGCAAGATTGAGACCTTGCGGCGCCCGACGTATGAAGAAGCCCCCATCAGCGTATCGGTTTGGATGAAACAGAGAACCCGTTGGTTTAAAGGCTGGTTTCAAACTTGGTTAGTTCACATGCGGCGCCCCATCGCCCTTACCCGTGATCTTGGCTTGAAAGGCACGATTGTTTTTCATTTGATGATTTCTGGTATGGTGATCTCCGCCCTCGTGCATCCGGTGTTGTTGTATTTCATTGCTACTCGCGGCATTGAAATTTACCAACAAGGGCTACTCATCAGCCTTAACCAGCCTCTGTTTTTGCTGGATATAACAACCATCATGTTTGGTTATCTTAGTTTCGCGGCCTTAGCCTGGGTCACACTACCAGTACGGGGTTTAGGTGATCTTCGAGGGGCTCTTTGGGGTATTCCATTTTATTGGATGCTGCTTTCGATCGCAGCATGGCGTGCCCTTTGGCACCTCATTCGCCGCCCACACGAATGCGGTCTTAGGTAGCAAACTCAAATCGAGTTAGCCCAAGACCTCACGAGTGAGGAAAGCGCTATGAGCGTATTGAATGCCAAACACAATATTATATGGCAGAGCCTTTTTGTGATTTTACTCTGTTATTCTTATTTCATCATCGGATCTGAATTGAGCTATGCGGGGGCCAATATGAGACCCGTGCTGTTGCAAAACAAAACATCTTGCGTCCATACCCCTAAGATTCCCCGATGTGTCGGTGTAACGAAGAACCATGAGCAAAGCGAATTGATCAGAATTGCCACTTTCCGCACGAATATGCGTAGAGGCCATATTTCTAGCGAAAGTCTTTTTTTCGCTAGGGAACACAACCCCAAACTTCCTAGAACGTTCCGTTTTAGTTTTTTCAATAAATTCGTTCAGATAAGCACCAGCATTGAACGCGTTATCAACGCAAATCATTTTGTTCCAAACCTGAAACTTGGTTCCCGCGCTCTTTCCTTTGTTGGTAATATCATAATCCATAGACCAGCGAACCCAGTGGGTGTGGTCTTGGCTGGCGGATTCATCGGAGAGAAAATCTCCAACCATCTTATGCTCAATAACCAGCCACGGTCGCTGATCATCCCTCATAATTTTATTGGTTTCACTGGCCGCGTCAACGGCGGCGGCAGTAGCCCTCAAGGTTCGTTGAATGAGAATAACAGCCAAAATACTAACACCCGTGGCGAGTGTTGCCAATCCCGCCATGATCCACTGTGCCAACGTATCGCTAGGCGTAATGTGGATAAATTCAGAAAGTTGAAAGCCAGTGAGGTTCTGGGCTTCTTTGCAATTATTGGCGGCTTGATCGCTGCCACAGTCTTTTTGGTAGGATGGATCACGAAACCAAGAGAACACCCACACGAATAAAAATGTGGTGGCGAAAACTCCAATTGTTAATCCAAGCGCAAAATGCCCACGCCCAAAGCCTCTAAACACTGACATAAGAAAGCCGCACTAAATTTCCCTCTTGCGAGTTTATTACGAACGTTAACCTCCTTCTCGTCAACCCCGATAGCTGCAAGCTTTTCTACTAACTGCGCGTAAGTCACGCCATTGCGCTTTAATTCAGCCTTCAAAAGGTTAGCTACTTTCGTTTCCCATTGGTTTTGTTCGGGCATAATGTATCCTTTATGATAAAAAAAGTATCGTAAACATTACATATGCCCTTGTACTCAATACGTCAACGTACTATAAATGTTACAACAGTAACGGAGATAGTGCATTATGGCTCAACATTTCAGACTTTCAGCAGCATCAAGAAGCTTGTCCCTCAAGGAAATTTACAAGGCTGGCGAGGAAGCTGCGAAGGATATGTTCCGTAAGCTTCGCTGGCCTGATACAAATGGCGAGCCTGTTTGCCCTGCCTGTGACCACACAATCTGCAAGCCTGTTGCTAATCGCCCTACATTCCGCTGCACGGCTTGCAATAAGCAGTTTTCAATCACTTCTGGCACTATATTTGCTAGTCGTAAGATGGATTACACCGACCTGTTGGCGGCAATCGCCATCGTTGTGAACGGTGCTAAGGGTATCAGCATGGTGCAACTTTCCCGCGATCTGGATTGCCAGTACAAAACAGCATTTGTTCTGTCTCACAAACTACGTGAAGCAATGGCACTGGACGTTCATACGGGCGAAGAATTAGACGGGATTGTTGAGATTGATGGTCAGTATCATGGTGGTCACATTCGCCCCGCAAACATGAAAGCAAAGCGTGTTGACCGCCGCCGCGCAGAACACCAAACAGGCAAACGCCGCGTTGTTGTTGCCTTGCGTGAACGCTTTGGTCGCACCCTTCCATTCGTTACAATGAACGAAAGCGAAGGCGTGGCACTGGCGATTGAAAACGTATCTCGTAACGCTGCAATGGCGGCTGATGAAGCTTCGCATTGGGACGCTTTGCATGATGGTTGGGACGTTGACCGTATCAACCACAGCGAACTTTACAGCGACCACGGCAAGCACACAAACATGGTTGAAAGCTTCTTCTCACGCCTACGCCGTATGGTTCAAGGTCAGCACCACCACGTGTCACCACAGTATCTACACCAGTACGCAAACCAAGCGGCATGGCTTGAAGATCACCGCCATGAAAGCAACGGAGAACTGGCAGTGCGTGTTGTTGGAAATGCGATGAAATCAGCGATTAGTCGCCAATGGAAGGGGTATTGGCAGCGAAAGGCATCTTAGCTGCCGGTTCACATTTGTGATTTAGTATCCTATATATAAAGGTATGGAGCCTATTAAAATGATCTATGATGCACGTCAAGTAGCCAACTGGTTTTTAAATCGCGCTCAAGGCGATGGGAAAAGCTTGTCGATTATGTCTTTATTAAAATTGACATATATCGCCCATGGCTGGTTCTTGCAGATGCGTAATCAGCCGCTATTCACTAACAAAATTGAAGCTTGGCAATATGGTCCAGTCATGCCTGATGTTTACAACGCCTTCCGCAGTCAAGGTGTACGTCTCAAGCACCCTGTGCCTGTCTCTGGCCCACAATTTATGCAGCAAGATGTAGACTTCCTTGAACAGATTTATGAAATTTATGGGGGAATGTCTCCTTTCAAGCTGTCAGATTTGACGCATGAAGTAGGAGGCCCTTGGCATATCTCAAGGCAAGTGGGCGGATCATACGCAGAAATCCCTAACGATCTGATCAAATCTCACTACGACATGAAACGTATGAAGGGGAATCAAACTGACCTCTCCTGAAGAAGTCCCAACGGTCGATTCTATCGATAGCACGGGAAATGCATCAGAAGATATTGAGAAGGCTGAATTTGACCTTCTTCAGCAGGAGGCTAAGCTAAAAAGGCTCTCCGTTAGCGAGGTGCGTCAACGTTTTTGGCTAAAGTGGGTAGCTGTTTGTGTCGGAATAATAGCTATATCTGGCATGGGGTATCTTTTGTTTCATACAATGCACCAATTGTTCCTTGGCCTATTTTGGCGATGTTATATTTGACACACCCAAACAGCGCGAGACGATTGCCTAACGGGTGGGGATTCTGATTTTCAAGGAATGAATTGGAGCGACTAATGCGCTCGTTTAGTCTTTGACGTCTTTGGGCTTAGGTTTGTCGCCAGACACGATCTTCTTTAGGTTCCGCTCGAAATTCTCGACGGATTCATCCGTTTCTAGTTCGCGGGCTGTATCACGGAATTTATCGGCTTGGGTCTTATGCTTGGTCATATGCCCTCCATGTTAACTTGCGCGTGAGAAGGAGGGATGTCTAACTCCCATGTGTGCTTAACCGACATTCCTAACTGTTTTGAGAATTCAGTTTGGTTCTTATCGTCAGTATAGAATACTTGTGCACCATTTGTTTTTGCAATCACCGCGATTTGCCTGTCGAATTTGATTTCTTGCCACCCTGCATCGACACCAGATTTTTTATCGCCACTTGCTATTGCTTGTCGAACGACCTCCGCCAGATCGATAGCACAGCGCGAGTCAAAAGGATAAATTTCCATAGCAGTTGACCTTCTAATTTCACCAACAGCGACTTCAAGGTCAGGGACGGAACAGAGCATTTCGGAAAGGCACGGTGAAGGTATTATAATGCTGTCTTGGCGCACACTATGGGCGTCTATTAGGGCATCAATTCGTTGGTAGCAATGTGTTAGCGCCACACCAGTAGAGGGGTCTATTGGAATGTTGCTATTTGGGTTCAAAACCAATGTTAGAAAGGTGTTATCAAAAGCGGCAATCATAATTATCCAGATTTCTCATCAAGATGTTTCAGTTTAGCCAAGCTATCTTTAGGCCAATTCAATTTTAGATCGCGCAAACGATCAACGGTTCCTCTTAGAGATTCTTTTTGGACAGGAAGAAAATCCGTAATGGTGAAGTCTCCAATATCCCAACCGCCATTAGCATTTTTCGTCCACATACCTTGGCCGCTAACTTTTATTTGTTCGAACAAATAATCGCTGAGAGCTTTCGCAATATCCTTGGTAGTTGTGCAATAAACAACACCATATAATTCAGTTTTTATTCTGATTTTTGCATCTTTGTTTGTGCCAGCAATTTGATACAATTCACCGATGAATGTCGCGGTATCTCGCATACTCACCAGTTTTGGAGTGTCGTGGCGAACTCCGGGAAAGAGAATGATGTTTCGCCCCAGATGGTCTGTGAATTCTCCGCTGGTGTTATCGTCAGCCAACATCTGATTGATTTTGTCGTGAGCAACTAAAGCCAATCTTGGAGCCGTTTTATCTTGAATTGCAGAAATCCGAGTAGTGATTGCACTTTCGTAGTTTGGCGCGATCTTGAAAAGATTTGCATGGCTGCTTTCTTCAACATCAACCAAGTGCATGTTATCCTCTTGGCCTATCATTGTCGCCAATTCAGCATAATACTCTATCAGCCGTCCGAAAGGCATACTTTCGAGCGTGAAACCTTCCACCTTAAATTTATAAAACGTATTATCGCTAGACATGAATATTTTCCTATACCCGACTCTAAACCGCCAGAATGTGGGTGTAAACTAATTCGATAAAATTAATATTTTTTACCAGTACGAGTTTCTTTGCTCGCATCCTCATCTAAAAAATCTAACTGCTTATTTTCACTGTTTTTGCTTGGTGTTGGGGAATTAGTGAGGTGACCCATAAGTCAGTCGCTTGCCAACAACACCCTTCAACGCGATGTTTGCGCGTTCCATATCATCCACACCCAAGCGAACGCGGTTGTTATAACGGAAGTCATATTCAGCCAAATAGCGGTGCAGGTGCTTCTCTTTGCAATGTTGATAGACACCTTTCATGCCGCGCTTAAAGATGCTGTAGAAGCCCTCAACCGTGTTGGTATGACCATCACCGCGCACGTATTCATTGTCAGAGTGCTTGACCATGCCAGACGTTTTGAATTTGCCACGAACATCACCATACAGGCGGCTTTCATCGGTGTAGAATGTGCTTTCACGAGATACGTTGTGCCAAACGATCTCGGAAACAGAAGCCTTGGTTGCGCGGTCAACGTGGAAAGAACGAACACGGCCACCACGTTCCACTAGGGACACTACGGCAAGCTTTTGTGTTGCGAATTTCTTGGATTTATATGGGCGACCTTGGCGAGACTTAGGAGCAACGCTAACCTCTTTCTTACCGAAATAGGTTTCATCAGCCTCAACAACTACGCCCTCACCACCCATTGGCGGTAGGTCGAACAAGCCAGAAGCCATAGACGCACGAATACGGTGAGTTAGGAACCATGCGGATTTAACCGTGATCTCAAGGGTGCGGCTCATCTGGTGGCTAGAAATGCCCTTCTTACTGGAAGTCATTAGGTAAATGGCCTGTAGCCACTTGTGCATAGGAATGTGGCTTTCCTCAAAGATAGTGCCTTTGCGAACCGTGAACTGCTTACGGCAATCACCACATTTCTTTAGACCGTGGCGAACCTTGCGATCGCCCTTCTGGTTAGCCTTGGTTAGCTGTCCTTTGAGAACACCGATGCGATCCATGCCGCCACAATGGGGGCAAGTCGGGCCATTAGGCCACAGGGCGGATTCTACATGCTCAAAAGCAGCTTCTTCACAGTGAAAATAGGGACGGGATAGAACAGACATTTTGGAACCTCTTTGTTGCTCCAAACACCATAGTCTATTCGGTTGGGTGTGTCAAATATAACATCGCCCCTATTTTTAGTTGCGCCAACATCGTTCTCAATTGCCCTCTTGATAGCGCCAATCGCGTCAATCACGACGATCACCGTTTTCCTATTCATGGGCGCATTCAAGAAAATTGAAGATGTTGATCAGTCGGTATCTAGCGTAGCATCAACAGCCAGCAATGCGGCTAAGGCGTACAGTGCAGTGGCTTAGGTTGCCCGTCTCCAAACCACATTCCCATTCGCATCCGCCCCCTTGTCCAAATCCATGCGCTTCAACACCGCCCGTACATTGTTCACCCGTGATTTAATCTTGCGTGAATAGGACGCTTCAAGCCCTTTGGTTGCCATAACTATCTTAGCAATTTCAAGCGTTGTCAGCGGACGTTCTGTCTTGCGGAGTACACCTGCCACCAAACGGCGCAATTCGCCCCTCTTGAACGTTGTCACACGGCGGAAATCCGTGCTTTCCTCGGAAATATCGCCCTCATATCCAATAACGTTGACCAATACGCGATCTATTGCGGCTATGTTGGTTTTTGCGGCTGTATCGGTTCCAAGGCGTAAATGGCGCAACTGGTGGCCGCGCAATGTCAGTAGCCCATTCACGGTTATCTCGTGGCGAGTGCTGCGCTGTCTACCAATGTTGTGTTCTGTTCTAGGCATCTTGCAATAGTAGCATGACAAGGTATATTCAGACAGTCAGATAAATTTGAGTTTGCTACCTAAGACCGCACGAATGGGAAAAGACGCCCCATAGGATACAACAAAAACAATCTATTTAAAATGTTTCGAGAGCTTTAGACCCTGGGCTTGGTAATTGGATTTCAAATCTGCTCCATAAAGCGCTTTTGGCCTGGCTAGCATGCGCTCATAAACCAAACGACCCACGATTTGCCCGTGTTCTAAAATAAATGGCACCTCGTGAGAGCGCACTTCAAGAACAGCGCGCGCACCTTTGCCGCCTGCGGCTGCATGGCCGAATCCTGGATCAAAAAACCCTGCGTAGTGAACTCGAAACTCTCCAACGAGTGGATCGAAAGGCACCATTTCAGCTGCATGCATCGGGGGTACGTGTACGGCCTCACGGGATACCAAAATGTAAAATTCATCCGGGTCTAGAACAAAATCTTTTGAGCCACGGTTATAAATCGGTTCCCAATAATCCAATACTTCGCAAGCCGCTTTTACATCAACATCAACCACGCCAGTATGACGTTTTCCGCGATAGCCGACCAGCCCGTTTTCGTCACCCGTCAGATCAATCGACATGGCAATGCCGCCCCGACCATCAATATTGGGGTTTTCGGTTGCCACTAAAGTTTCGGCCTCATGGAGGTTGAATAATTCGTGGCTATTTAGAACCGCAGAACCGGTGCGGAAACGAATTTGCGAAAGCCTGGAACCGGTGCGCAAGACGATAGGGAAAGTGCGCGGGGACACTTCTAAATATAAAGGGCCTTTATAGCCGGCTGGAACCATATCAAATTGTTGGGCGCGATCAGCAATCACACGGGTAAATATATCTAGGCGGCCTGTTGAGCTTTTCGGATTTGCGGATGCTGAAATATGTTCTGGAAGATTGAACGCCTCTAAGAGCGGCACAATATAAACGCAACCAGTTTCAAGCACTGCCCCTTCCGTTAAATCAATTTTGTGCAGGGCAAAGCGATCCAGTTTTTCTTGAACGAGCGCTTCTTTACCAGGCAGAAAAGAAGCCCGTACCCGCCAAGCGGTTTTTCCCAAACGAAGATCAAGGCTTGCCGGTTGCACCTGATCATCATCGAGGGGGCGGCCAGCCGTAAGCTCGCTCTTCTTAAAAAGCGTTTTGATTTGCTCGTCGTTTAAAATACCAGATTTATTCGCCATGATTTTGTTTAGCGTGGTTTGCAATTGACGCAAGCGTTACAAATGTTTATCCAATACCCATTGTGGTGATTTGGCCGGTCGGCTTGCAGCCACGTAAAATAAATCGCTAAAGGACCGAACTCGAAATTGGGCATAATGTGCCTAATATTCGATTTGGAAACCGATTTTGCGATTTCAGCAGAGTCGGTTTTTTTATGCCGGCAATGGATGAAATTAATTTAGGAGAGCCGCATGTCAAAGAATAAAAACAGCTGGAAACCCGCCACCCAATTAGTCCATGCGGGAATGGAGCGCTCCCACCATGGGGAAACTTCTGAAACCCTCTATTTAACCCAGGGTTTTGTCTATGATAGCGCCGAATCTGCCGAAGCGCGGTTTTTGGGGGAGGAGCCAGGGTACATCTATTCCCGTTATGGCAACCCAACGGTAACAATGTTTGAAGAACGCATGTGTGCACTGGAGGGAGCCGAAGCTGCCCTTGCCACCGCCTCTGGGATGGGTGCAGTCTCAGCCGCCCTGATGTGCCAAGTGGAAGCTGGAGATCATGTGGTCGCTGCTCGGGCACTCTTTAGTTCTTGCCGATGGGTGCTAGAAACTTTGATGGCGAAGTATGGGATTGAGACAACATTTGTCGATGGTAAAGATATACAGGCTTGGAAAAGCGCCATTCGCCCCAACACAAAAGTGTTGTTTCTTGAATCTCCGACCAACCCAACCTTAGAATTGGTTGATATTAAAGCCGTTGCTGCAATCGCCAATGATGCAAATGCGAAGTTGGTGGTGGATAATGTTTTCGCCACCCCGATCTATCAAAAGCCGTTAGAATTAGGTGCCCATGTGGTGGTCTATTCGGCCACCAAACACATCGATGGTCAGGGCCGATGTTTGGGCGGTGTGGTGCTTTCAAGTGAGGAATGGATTGAGGAGAAAATGCTCGACTATTTCCGTCACACAGGACCAAGCCTATCGCCCTTCAACGCTTGGGTATTGCTGAAGGGGCTCGAAACCCTTCCGCTTCGCGTCGCCCAACAAACGGCAAGCGCTGCCAAGATTGCTGATTACCTTGCCCAAAACAATTCTATTGGCCGTGTACTTTACCCAGGGAGGCCCGATCACCCGCAGGCTGAATTGGCAAAGCGCCAAATGAGTGGTGGCTCTACACTCGTTTCTTTTGAGCTGAAAGGAAGGGCCGAAGCTTTCCGATTTGAAAACGCTCTGGAGCTGATCCGGATTTCCAATAATCTGGGGGACGCCAAATCTTTGATTACCCATCCCACAACCACAACCCATAAAAACCTGACCGACGAAGATCGGGCGACACTTGGGATAACCGATGGCTTGGTAAGGCTTTCGGTAGGCTTGGAAGATGCGGACGATTTGATAGGAGATATTGGGCAGGCATTATTGAAAATGAAAAAATAATCCACGCTGAATGATTTCCAATCCGACCCCGGCTGACCTAAACTAACGAATGTTTATAAATCGATTCATGATATCTCGCCAATTGATCATACTCGTAGCATCGAGTGCGCTGGTTGCTTGTCAAAACAATGAAGAAAAAACTAACCCCAACAGTGCAAAACATGATGGTGCGATGGTGTTGGCTCTTTCTTGGCAGCCAGCATTTTGTGAAACACGGCCACGGTTACGAGAATGTAAGAGCCAATCTGCTGGGCGCTATGATGTCACCCACCTCTCCCTCCACGGTCTTTGGCCTCAACCTCGGCGTAACGCCTATTGCGGAATTGATGAAGCTGAGAAAAAGAAAGACAAAAAACGCCGATGGAAACGGCTTGCTGGGTTAGAACTATCCACCACATTACAACAACGGCTGCAGCGCATTATGCCAGGCACTAGTTCATTTTTACACCGCCATGAATGGGTCAAACACGGAAGTTGTTATGCAAGGAAACCAGAAACCTATTTTGCAGACTCCCTGGCCTTGATGGATGCGATTAATGGCTCCAAAGTGCAGCAATTGTTTTCAAGTTCGATTGGCCGCCGTTTGAGCAATCAAGAAATCCGAAGGTCTTTTGATGAAGCATTTGGCCAGGGGGTTGGTAGCCGGGTGCGGGTGGCCTGTAAACGTGATGGTGAACGCACATTGATAACGGAGATAACCCTCGGTCTGACGGGAACAATCACATCAATCCCAGATATACGTTCTCTGGCTCTGGCATCTCCAACAACTAAACCTGGTTGCCCCGCCGGGTTGGTTGATCCAGTGGGGCTACAATGAGAATTATCGTCATCCTCATTGGCTTGTTTGTTCCTGTCGTTTTGTTTGCCTCAGCACCCACTTTTGGGGCTGGTTTTCAACCACCCGAAACTGCGCAGGGGGAAATATTTAACAAGGCGGCAAGGAGTAATTGGCAAAGGGTTGATGCGGAATATTTGGATAAAGATCAGCCATTGGAAAGCTCTT
The DNA here is from genome assembly GCA_036479095.1 of Rhizobiaceae bacterium. Classification (GTDB taxonomy): domain Bacteria; phylum Pseudomonadota; class Alphaproteobacteria; order Rhizobiales; family Rhizobiaceae; genus Pseudahrensia. The sequence goes on from JAZGFF010000131.1 coordinate 16,787, forward strand.
CTCCTTCCTTGTTTGATGGGAATGCTTCCAACACCTTAAGCTCGAAGACAAAGAAGTACCTTTCGAGGGTTTTTCTTTTCGCCCTGGCGTTCCTCTTTATTGTCCTGTTTTTAAAGTATATCGGTTGGAATCTTCCAAAATTTAAAAATAGCGATCCATTCGTTTCAAACCTTGGCGATGAACAAAAGCCTATTCTTTTGGATGAAAATGGAGAGCTCTCCTGCCAAGAACTGAAAAATATTAAGGACCCTCGCGAAGGCCTTCGGGCATTGTTGGTGCAAGCTTTGGTTCGTGCTGCCCAACAAAATGATGTTGTATTGCGCCGCTCCTTAACGGCTCGTGACGTGATGCAAAAAATCCCCCCAACATGGCACCACCATTCCTTACTACAAGCACTGGTGGGACGCTCAGAATTGGTGCTGTTTGGAGGCCGTGATATCAATCGAGAGGACTACACAAGGGCCCTATCTTTGGCTCAACCTTTGTTCGTGGGGGGCTTAAACCCTTGAACAATTCTTTGGCCGTTAAATCGGGAAATTGGGGCTTGGTGACAATAATCATGGCCGTTGTTTTGGCGGTTGTTGCTGCTGGCTGGTATTTAATGATGCGGCCAGCCCAGTTAGACCGCTCAATATTGGGTTTAAAAGGGTTTGCTAACATCGCTAAAAAACAAAACCAGTTAGATATTCGCTTTTTTAGCGGCCAAGGAAAACTCAATCCAAAAGAAATTGGCCTTCGTATATTGCCGCTTTACGATCCTAATATTTATCAATTCAACAGAACAAAAAGCGATGCTGATTTGAATAAAGTTGAGATGCTAAGGCAAATGTCTTCCTACGTTTTCTTTAACAAAATTAAAAGTATAAAAACTTTGGTGGTTTTACCAAAATGGCGCGATGGTGCCCGCCGTCTTGAAAAATTACACCCTGAATTACTCATCGGCATTCAGTCGATGCGCCTGCCCCATAACAGCAAAAGCAAGATAGGTGGGTTGGAAATCCGGCGCGGTGAAAGCAAGTTCGGTGCTCTTATCTTGACCAAAAATGCTGCGGAAAAATTGCCCAAACTTGCGGGCACTTCAACAGTCGCACTTTACGCCGCACAGACTATATCAACAAATAGTTTTGGAATTTCAAATTGCACCCCAGTTCTTTTAACCGAATTAAACGAAATGCTGTTGGCTCGGTGTTCTTACACGCTCAAGAAAGCGTTTGTTGAATACTGGTTGTTGTCCGACCCAGATCTTATCAACAACCATGGGGTGGGAAATGGCAATAATTATCAGTTCGCACTGGATTTGGTCAAAGCTTTAGCCAAGGGTAAACCCATCATTGTTGATGGGACAACGAGAGTGTTTTCTACAAGCCGAAAAACATCGCGCGAGCGAGATCGATCCTTTACTGATCTAGCCCGTTTTTTTACCTTTCCATTCGCCTATTTCTGGGCAGCGCTTGTCGGTCTAATTGTATTTACATTATGGCATGCATGGCGACGTAGGGGTCCCATTATTGACCGTCAAGAACAAGAAGCAATGGTTGCCTCAAAGGCATCGGTCATTGAGGCAAATGTTGCAATCATACGCAGTCCGGGCATACGCAGCCCGGGAAAAAGTGGGGCAAAGGATATTCCCCTAGCCTTGGCTTACATTGCCCAGCGATTACAATTCTTAGGACGTGAGGTCTTTGGCTCAAGCCGTAAATCTGGCATTGATGGGGAGCTACAATTATTTACTGCCCTTGAAAGACGAAACAGCTCCCTTAGTAAACAACTGAAAAAAGCCAGGGAAACCCTGACCCCTGATTGCCCATCAAAAACCCTATTTACAACCCTGAACGAATTTGAAAACCTAATGGAAGAGGCCCGACATGAATTTGGACGAACTTCAAACCCTCGCCGGTAATATCCGCACTGAAATTGGTAAGGCCGTTCACGGCCAAAACGAGGTCATCGATTTGCTGCTCGTTAGCCTATTTGCCCGCGGCCATTGCCTATTAGAAGGCCCCCCTGGAACTGCAAAAACCCTTTTGGCGCAATCCTTGGCTGATAGCTTGAAGCTAGAATTCAAGCGTATTCAATTCACCCCAGATTTGATGCCGGGTGATGTTATTGGTGCCAATATTTTTGACTTTAGAACTTCAAAGTTCAATTTAGTCAAAGGGGCAATCTTCACCGATATTCTGCTTGCTGACGAAATCAACCGTGCCCCACCCAAAACCCAAGCAGCGCTTCTTCAAGTGATGAATGAAAGAATTGTGACCATTGATGGGAAAGACCATTCGGTGGGGGAATTGTTTTTTGTTATCGCCACCCAAAACCCGATTGAGAACCAGGGCACTTATCCCTTGCCGGAAGCTCAACTTGACCGGTTTTTATTCAAACTGATTTTAGATTTTCCCGAGCGGGATTTTGAATTAGAGATATTAACGCGCCATGCAAAACAGGCATTAGAGCATGACGCTCGGCGCGCTGGTATTAAGGCTGTTGCCAGCCTTGTGAAAATTCGCAACGGCCAAAAACTGGTTGACAAAATTCGGTTGGATGAAAAAATTCTCGTCTACGTTTTGGATTTGGTGCGCCTAACCCGTCATGACAATGCGATCAGCCATGGTGGCTCTACCCGTGCTGCCGATGCCCTTTGCGGAGCAGTGCGTGCCAATGCTGCTCTGTCTGGGCGTGATTATGCAATACCTGATGATGTAAAACGGCTCTTTAAGGCGTCAATGCGCCATCGCATTGTACTCAGCCCAACGGCTGAAATTGAAGGGCGCACGCCGGATGAGGTGTTGGATCAAATCATCAACCAGATCGAAGCGCCGCGCTAGGTGACAACGCAATGAGACCTTCTCGCCTCCTATTATCATTGTTGCTTGCTAGCGTGCTGTTTGCCCTAGTGGCTGTGGCGGCGCCATTTATTCCCGTTGCTTGGGTGCTGGTTCCATTTGCACTTGTGGTCGCACTTTTCATCGTTGATTGGTTGATCAGCCCAGGACTTCGAGGCGTGGAGGTTAAGTTGAGCGCGGAGCGCGAAGTGTTTGTAGGTGAGGATGTTGCGTTCGCGTTCGAGCTTTCAAAACCGCCTAAGCTCAAAGAATTATCTGGAGTGATCTCGCAAAGCGATGGCTTGACTAGCCCGGCTGAATTTCATTTTGATGCAGGCCGAGCAACCATCGGTCTATTTGCTCGGCGAAGGGGGATTTGGACAATAGAGAGGCTTTGGCTTCGCTGGTCGAGTAAACTCAAGATGATTGATTTCATTGCCCTGCGAAAATTAGATTGCACGATCCATGTTGTCCCAAACATTCGGATGATCACCTCTGGGCAAATTGATTTGGAAATGCGTTCCGCCACCTTCGGCGCAAAACAAACGCAATGGCGCGGTGAGGGCTCTGAGTTTCATCAATTAAATGATTTTGTTCAAGGCATGGATCCGCGATCAATCGATTGGAAGAGGTCGGCTCGGCAAAATTCTTTGGTGGCAAAAGAAATGCGTGCTGAACGCAATCATCAAATAATCATGGCGCTGGATAATGGCCACCTTATGCGTGAAGAAATTGCTGGCTTACCGAAAATTGATCATAAAATAAATGCTGCATTGGCATTAGCCTGGGCTGGTATTCAAGGGGGGGATCAAGTTGGATATTTTGCTTTTGATGCAAGGCCACGCCATTATTCGCCGCCTCGGTCGGGGCGCGCAGCCTTTTCTCATATGCGCAGCGAAATGGCCCAACTTGAATATAAGAGTGTCGAAACCAACCATACCCTTGGCCTTTCCAACCTTCATTCGAGGCTTTCTAAGCGCAGTTTAATTGTTGTGTTTTCTGACTTTGTTGACCCTCTAACCGCTCAATTACTGGTTGATCACGTTGCGGTTTTAAACAAGCATCATGTCATCATTTTTGTATCGCTGCGTGATCCGCTGTTAGATAAAATTATTTCTGAACAACCCAAAACCATGGACGAAATTGCCCGCTCAGTCACGGCAGCAAATCTACTTGCCGAACGGCGGACAGTATTGGATAAAATGGCGGCTATGGGGGTCTATGTGATCGAAACCAACCCTGGTAATATGACTTCCAGCTTGATCAACACCTATTTGGCCATCAAGGCCAAGGAGGAGATCTAATGGCCATTTCAACACAGACTGAAACGAGGGAATTAATCCGCTCCGCCCGCTTTAGAAAAGAACGCGAAATGGAATGGAAACGGTTAGCAATTTTGCTTGGAAAAGTTGAAAGCAAGGGGGTTGGGAATTTAACCTTTGATGAAGCCTCACAGCTTTCTGCCCTCTATCGTCAAAGTATGAATTCGCTTTCCTTAGCTCGGGAAATTTCGCTAGACAGTGCTCTTTTGGATTATTTACAGAGCCTCAATACGAGGGCTTATCTTGCGGTGTATGCTCCGCGCGATCGTGTTGTTGATGTGTTGAAACGGTTTTTTGTTGCCAGCGCACCGCAGGCCGTGCGCCGTTCTTGGTTCGCTATATTGTTGACCTTCCTCTTTATGGGGTTTGGGGCTTTAGCGGCCTATTGGCTAACCATACAAGACCCAGATTGGTACTATTCATTTGTTGGTCGCGGGCTATCAAATGGCCGCGGCCCAGGGGCCAGTGAAGAGATGTTACGCCGAGTTTTATATCCAGCCAGTTCGGCTGAGCTTGATCGCTTGGCAGCGTTCTCGACCAAACTGTTTACCCATAATACGCAAGTTTCAATCTTTGCTTTTGCCCTTGGTATTATGGCTGGGTTACCGACAGCCTTCTTAATGTTTTATAATGGCACAATACTTGGAACATTTTTTGCCATCCATCAGGCTAAGGGTTTGGGATGGGATTTATTTGGGTGGCTTTCAATTCATGGCGTCACCGAGATCACGGCTATTTTATTGGCCGGTGCTGGTGGGTTGCGTTTGGCTTCAGCAATCCTGTTTCCAGGGAAATTCAGCCGTTCTCAAGCCCTTCGAGATGCCGGAAGGGATGCCGTAAAATTGGCGATACTGGCAGCACTCATGTTGGTTGTTGCGGGGCTTCTTGAAGGCTTTGGTAGGCAGTTGATTACTGATTTTTGGGCACGGGTTTCTATTGG
>JAZGFF010000132.1:0-5886 GCA_036479095.1 Rhizobiaceae bacterium
CTCTGTCCTTCTTATGGGCGGCGCGCTTCATGCAGCTTTTGACGGGCGTCAACAGCTGGCCCAACCGGCCAACATTTTGGACAAACTGATTGATCAACCCAGCAACGGCAAAAAAGCAGTCATGGGAGATCGCCCAATTGCAATCGTTGCATTACAGCCTGTGAATGAACGCATCTTGCATGTGCCAACAGTTACCAAGGTCGGCAATAGCAACGTCATCCGTAAGCGCCCTTTCACCTATGCCTCTGCTCCCTTAGCCGTTGCGCCTAAAAGAGGGGTGAGTTACCCAAAATTTAATCCCCTTACCGTATTTCGAGCATCAAAGTCAGATATCGCCATTACTTACAGCGACGTAATTTATGGTGCCGATGTGGAGAGCGAAGTTCGCATCGAGCAAATTCAGTTTCCTTTGCAAACTGCCCAGTTTGACCAAACCACTCAAATATCAACCTACGAAGCTGAGTTGATCGTAAGAAAGGCGCGCGTATCGCTCAATGATGGCCAGGTACAAGTTGCTGCGCTCCCCTATTTAGACACAACCCGCTTTGCCCTAAAACCTGAAGAAATCACCCAACCTTCTGGTCTTGATATCAAAATAATTGCCGAAAATGTTTCAACTGCGGTGCAAGGAGCAACCGAAGCTGACCTTCAACTCGCATTCATAGAAGAAGTGATTGCGGTGCCTGTGAAACAAACTCTTTCCCAAGCCCTATCGAACTTTGAATTCCAGCCCATCCCCCTTAAAGGCATGACAGTCGCTCTAAATGGCGAGCTGGGCACGGGCCCAATGGCTAAAGGAACCAAATTAAGAATCGTTTGGGAGCAAGCATCAGACCCTTCAACCATCTCGGGTGTACGCAAAACCTGTAAACGGATCAGCGTTTATCGAGCAGGAAACCATATCAAAAGTGTCGCGCTTAGTGATGATGGCACAGTGGTTTGGGCATCTGAGCCAGCGCCGATCCAAGCTACATCAGCCAACGATCTTGATAATAACGAACCAATCGTGACCACAGTTTCGCGTGCCAAACTTCCAAATATTTATGATGGGCTCTACCGTGCAGCCCTTTCTCAAGGACTAACAACAGATCATGCCCGCCGTATCGTGCGCACAGTTGCATTTGATGTAGACTTTCGCACAAAGATCAAACCCAGTGATGATCTAGAGGTGTTTTATTCCCTCGAGGAAGGGCTAGAGACTGCGACGGAAAATTCTGAAATCCTTTATATCGGCCTAACTTTGGCTGGGTTAAAGAGAACCTATTACCGCTTTAAAGCGGGGGACGATGGTTCCGTAGATTATTATGATTCTACTGGGAAGAGCGCGAAGAAATTTCTGCTCCGAAAACCCGTCCCTAATGCCCGCTTTGGCTCTGCCTTTGGCCCACGCCGCCACCCCATCTCCCGCGTTATTAAAATGCACTATGGCGCAGATTTTTCTGCCCCTCGCGGAACTCCAATATTGGCCGCTGGGAACGGGGTTGTGGAAAAAGCAGGGTGGAACTCTGGCTATGGAAAACAAACCATCATCCGTCACGCTAATGGCTATAAGACTTCTTACAACCACCAACACCGCTTTGCCAAAGGCATCAAGGCGGGGGCGCGTGTTGTTCAAGGCCAAATCATTGGTCAGGTAGGATCTACAGGTTATTCAACCGGCCCACACCTTCATTACGAGGTAATCGTCAACGGCACGAAAGTGAACCCGATGAAGATTCGCCTGCCAAAAGGCCGCATCCTCAAAAGCACCCAATTGGCGGCCTTCAAACGGGAACGCGACCGTATAAATGCGTTACTTGAAAAAGGGCGCGGTAACGTAGATAAAGTAGCAGCACTCAATTAACGATCTGACTTACTCTCTTGTCTAACCCAACAAATTGGTATGGCTATCAGGGTCAGGCCTGCCAATACCAAAAACAATGCAATCATAGTGTGATTCATAGCTACGAGCTGTAGCTCAATCGTTGAAACTTGGTACAGCGCTCCGGTTAACCGTGCTCCAAAATTCGCCTCAATCAGTAACCCAGCGAGCTCGGGATGCAGTTTGCCCGCACCGATAATCATCCCATAGATGTAAGAGACAAAAGCGCCAAAGCCGGCGATTGAAACTACCCCCGCAACAGAAATCACCAGCGTATTCATTCCTGCGCCTGCCGATAATGTAATGAACCCTCTCCCCAAACCCAAGCCAAGCCCAAAACCCAAAAGAGCCAAGGCAGGTAACAATCCTAACCAGTAGGACTGCTGAACCACACCCCATGCCAGCGCCAAGTACGCAGCAGTCATAATAATAAGTCCAAGTGTAAGGGCTCTCGCCCCTCCAGCACCAAGCCCGGCACCTGCCATCCGCCTTATTACGCAAACAGTGAGAACCAGCGAAATACTAAAGGGTGCAAATAGACCCCCCGCAAATGAGGGCGGCAATTTCCAAGCAACAATGATCAACATCGGCAAGAAGACGATCAAACTCCCTAGCCCCAAGCCAATTAGAAAAATGATCAAACTACCCCTTGAAATCAATCGCGATCGTAAGAGGGCAAGGTCAATCATCGGCTCCTGCCCCGTCTGCCTAACTCCCAATAAATCGGTTAATCCCCGTTCTTTAAGTTGGGCGGAAGTACCTTCAGGGATAGGACCCCATAATATCCAAATTACCAACAGGCCAATAGGTACGTTTAACGCAAATATCCATCTCCATGCCGCCGCACCACCATAGCTCATCAGCAGACCAACCGTGAGCACCCCAAAAACCATGATCAATACTGAAGCAGAGAACCATATAGCCATCACCCCACCCTTCTCCTTGGGCGTGTAACTCGTGGTGATCACCGAAAGACTACAGGGCATGATAATCGCAGCGCCAACACCTTGGAGGGCACGAAATCCAATTAACATTGTACCGGTGGTAGCTAAGGCGCAGGCCAAGGAGGCGAAAATGAAAATCCAAACCCCGTAAGACAATATCTTTCGCGCCCCAAACCTTTCCCCCAAAGCATGGCCAAATAACATCAAGGCCGATACGAACAACAGATAAGCATTGAATATCCAAAGGCTATTGATAAAATCAACCCCTAAGGAAACACGGATTTGCGGGATTGCGATCGCAACGGCACTGCTCCCTAGAAACACCATGGCGGTGGCAAACGCTGTAGCGATCAAAAAAAATTTTCGTTTTTCTGGAGAGCAATAAGAAATGGATTTCTCAATCATCAAAAAATGGCGTGGTGGGTGAACCCAGACCCATGATTCATTCAGCGCCAAAGATTATCGGTTCCAACAATTTGACACAACTTCAGAAAGAACGTTAGCTTTTTCTATTCGATCAATACATCTGTCTTTGGTACGCCATGGCACAAGTTGGGTCAATTTCCAGTGCCCCTCTAAAGCAGGGCAACCCCTTCCTATGATTGAAGCCAAAGCACCGGTTCAATCCAAGATGCGGTAGGGCTTGATCTAGTCAAAAAATGTGCCGCGTAGAAAATAATGCAATTCATCGTTATTTGGTTTAAACACTGACCAACGATTCTATTGAGACAAATCTATGCACCGTATTGGTATCATTCCTTTTGATGTAAAAGGCGACACAATAGCTCTCCTCTTTGTTACCTCCCAAACAAGAGGGCGTTGGATTCTTCCTAAAGGTTTAGGAGAGAACGGTGAAAGTCACGCTGAAACTGGTGCCCGTGAGGGTTTTGAAGAAGCGGGCATTCGCGGAAACATCCTACCCGATTTCCCGATCACCATACCGATCACCAAAACCTCTGAAAAAGATTTGGGAGCCGTTCCGGTTACCTACTATCCATTTCATGTCACCGAACAGATCGACGACTGGCCTGAAGCAGATAAGCGTCAGCGCCATTGGGCATTATTAAAGGATGCTGCAAAGGTTGTTCATCGAGAAGACTTCTTAGCGCTAATCAATCAATTTAGCGCTTTAAGCCCATGGATATTGAAGTCTATTTCTAAAGAAACTTCAGCAAAGAAAAAATAAAGGCTGATAATAAAGCCGAAGCTGGAACCGTAATTACCCACGCGGCCGCAATAGAGACCACAAATTTTCTTCGCACCAATAAACGCGTTTTTCGTACATTCAAACTAGCAAATGCCTCTTCTGCTGTTACATTAAGTTTATGGCCAGGGCGCAGCATTTTCTTATTGGGATTTTCTGAAAATTCTCGTAAGAACCCAACCCCAAAAACGGCACCAACAGCAATGTGGGTCGAGCTAACCGGCAGACCAAGAGAAGAGGCGATCAGTACTGTAACGGCTGCTGACAAGGCCACGCAATAGGCGCGGGGTGAATTGAGTCTTGTAATTTTCTCTCCCACAACCGCAATTAATTTTGGCCCAAAGAGCCCAAGCCCAAGCGCAATACCAAATGCTCCAACCACCATCACCCAAAGCGGAATAGTCACTTTTGTAGCAATCTGCCCACCTTGATCGAAGGTAGAGACAATTGCAGCCAAAGGCCCAACCGCATTTGCAACATCATTAGCTCCATGGGCAAAGGAAAGCAGCGCTGCCCCAAAGATTAAGGGCAGATCGAACAAGCCATAAATAGCCTTCTTCTTATTTTCCAATCCAGCCACTTGCTTAGCAATGAAAGGACGAGCGAGGAAGAAAGCAACTAAGAAACAAACACCGGAAATTATAACGACCTCAAAGCCAGAAGGCTTCCATATCTTTTTTAACCCCTTCATTGCCATATAGGCTGCAAACGCTGCCGCCATTAAGCCAATCAAAAACGGCATCCATTTTTTTGCCGCCGTTAAGCGATCCTCAACATTGAGAATTTTGACCTTGATGGAATACAATAAGGCGGCTGCGACCAGTGCCCCAAAGACCGGAGAAATCACCCAACTGGCAGCAATTTTGGCCATGGTTCCCCAATTCACCACCCCAAAACCTGCAGCTGCTATCCCGGCACCCAACACCCCACCGACAATGGAATGGGTGGTCGAAACCGGTGCGCTAAGTATAGTAGCTAAGTTAATCCATAGCCCAGCAGCCAATAGAGCACTTAACATTAAATATCGAAAATCAGAGATACTCACATCACCGCCGGGGGCAATAATGCCCTTGGAGACAGTTTTTACCACGTCACCTCCGGCAAGCAACGCCCCCGCGCTTTCACAAATCACAGCAATCACGACTGCCCAAAATACAGTCAGCACTTTTCCACCGACAGCAGGCCCCATATTATTGGCAACGTCATTCGCCCCAATATTTAGTGCCATATAACCGCCAATCACCGCAGCAATGACAATGAGCAATTACTCGCCCTCAACCCCTGTGTAGGCGCGGCTCACAAATAGAGCCACAAGAGCAAGAAATACCAGCGACAGACCAATAGGAACAATGATTCCCCGAACTGCATTAAACTGGTCTTGTCCAAAGCTGTAACGCCTCAGATCATTAACATAGCGATTTTCAGGATGTTTTTTTGGAGTTTTCACAACACGAACCAAAGCTAAACAAGCATCAATAGATGTGTCTATAACTCGCCCAATGATAAGCAAGAAGGAAATAAATAACTTATCCCCTTATCAAGCTTTTATAATCCCTATTCTACAAATTCAACGGTGACGCCTTTGCGAACAATTTTAGCCAACTCACGGGCATCCCAATTGGTCAATCGGATGCAGCCATGGGAATTGGTCTTCCCAATCGTATGGGGATTCGGCGTCCCATGTATTCCGTAGGTTGGTTTTGACAGGGCTATCCAAACAGATCCAACAGGGCCATTTGGGCCTGGCGGAATACGCAGAACTTTTTCATTTTCACCCTGTTTGAAATTAATCTTTGGATTGTAGGTATATTCAGGATTAATCGCGATGCGTGCAACTGAATGGGTTCCCGTTGGTGAGGGGGTTGCCGCCGAACCAA
>JAZGFF010000133.1:0-6294 GCA_036479095.1 Rhizobiaceae bacterium
TAGGTTTTGTTTTACCAAAACCCGTGAACACGGTCAGGCAGGCTGGTTTTTCAACCCTGCGGCACTGATCCTAAGTTCGCTCGATGGACTGACAAATACCAAAATGCCAACCCATCGAATCCGGACCCAATGAAATGACGTTGGTGATCGGCCACGTCCCCGTTTCATCAGGCGAGCGTAGTATAAGGGAGGTTCTTGGAGCGGGGATAAGGTTGTTGAAAAATAATTTAATTCGAGGTTTCAGCGCCAGCTTTGGAAGTGGTGGGAGCATATTTAGATGTTTTTTTACAAAACTTATCCTCGTAAAACCGCTTCGATCAATATTCCGTAGCTGCAAATGCGCTTAGGGGACAACAGACAAGCCTTGCGCCTTATCCCAGTCTCTTCATTGCCTCTTTACGCGACAGATTTTCTAAGGGAGTTCGTTCTACGAAATTGATCACCCATTCTGGATTGGTCTTGCCGTATTCTCGTAAAACCCAACCGATAGATTTATTGATGAAGAACTCCTTGGAACCAAGCAGTGAGTTGATCACATGGGTGAGACATTCAGTATCCAACTCGGCTTTATATTTAAGCTGGAACAATACGGCTGAGCGTTGCAACCAGATGTTGCCAGAATCCAACCACTGCTGAATATGGGGGTCGCGCTGTTCTGGAAAGATTTTGAAATAGGTGCCGATTAGATTAGGGGCAATGAAATCGATTGTGTCCCACCACGATTTGTGGGTGACCAAGAATTGAAACAACGCAATGTCTTGTTGCTCAAATTGCCGTTTATATTTAAACAATAACTCTTGGGCTAAATATTGATACTCCCGTTGCGGCTGCCCCCAAAAATGACGCGCAATAATCTGCGCATCTGCTTTGGTTGGCAATTGATAGCTCGCCCGAATAGCCTGTTGCAGCAACTTGCGTTCAGGGCTTTTGATCCCAAAAAACTCAAAATGGTTTTTCATATAGGCCATTTGGCCGGATGCGATGTGGGGATTGGCACGGTTGGCAAGAGCCTTTGCGGTGGCCTCAACATATTGGCTTACGGTTGGAAGTGTTTTCATCATCATTCCTAGCGCTGGCATTTAGGGCAATAGAATGTACTGCGGCCTGATTGCACGATACGTTTTATTGTGCCGTTGCATCTTTCCTTACGACATGGCTCGCCCTCTTGGTCGTAAACCGCAAAACGGTGCTGGAAGTATCCAAGGGTTCCATCGGTTTGGGCGTGGTCTTGCAAGGATGAGCCGCCTGCTTCAATCGCTTCGGCTATCACTTCACCAATGATCTGCGCCAATTGATTGGCTTTGGCAGTGGGCTTGCCAGTTTTTAGCGCCAGGGTTCCTGCTTGCTTTGTAGGCGAAAGGCCGCAGCGCCATAAGGCTTCGCAGACATATATATTGCCAAGGCCCGCCACTACTGTTTGATCGAGAAGCGCAGCTTTCATCGGAGCTTTTTTGCCAACAACTTGACGGGCAAGCTCTGCACCATCAAGGGCATTGCCGACAGGCTCAACCCCCAGATCTTTAAACATCTTGTGGTCTGCTAAATCGGTGCGGGCCTCCATCAACATGAAACCAAAACGGCGGGGATCGTTGTATATAACGCGCGCTGTGGTGCCGTTGGCGGTTTTCAAATGAAATACCACATGGTCGTGTTTTTCATTCCGTTGGCGTTTGTGGTGGGGGTCAAGAATTGGCTTGTCATCTTCGGTTCTAAAAGAACCGGACATGCCCAGATGCATGATGATAACGTGGCCATCCTCAATATCGACCAGCAAATATTTTGCCCGCCTGCCAAGGGAAATAATGCGCTGGCCGGTTACCCGTTTTTCAAATTTATCGGGAAAGGGAAAGCGTAAATTTGCGCGGCGCAATTCTAACCGCTCGATTGTTGCCCCTTCCATGACCGGGGCAAGACCTCGGCGAGCCGTTTCTACCTCTGGAAGCTCAGGCATGATTAAACATGCTGGCCACCATTCACATGGACCTCCGCGCCGTTCACGTAGCTGGCTGCATTGGAGCATAGATAAAAAATGGTTTGGGCAACCTCTTCGGTTTCACCCAAACGACCCAGGGGAATGTCTTTGATCAGGCCTTCCGTTCCAGGAGAAAGGATAGCTGTATCAATTTCGCCCGGCGCTATGGCATTAACGCGAATTCCGTGGGGGCCAAAATCTGCAGCCATTTCACGGGTAAGGGATGCTAAGGCTGCTTTTGATGTGGCATAGGCGCTGCCGGCAAACGGGTGAACCCGACCTCCGGCAATGGAGGTAACATTGACGATAGCACCTTTGGCCGCTCGTAGCTCTTCAAACAGACCCCGTGCCAATAAAATTGGAGCAAAGAAATTAACTTGGAACACCTGTCGCCAAACCTGCATCGGGGTATCAATAGAATTTGGCCGCGAGCTGTCTTCTAACTTTGGGGAAATGCCGGCATTATTGACCAGTGCATGGAGCATGCCGCCTTCTTCTTCTAAGCGATTTTTAATTTCTGCAACTGCGATGCCCAAGCTATCGGCATCGGCTAAATCTACCTGCACGTGATTTGCCGCGCCTTCCGGCCAAGGGCAGTTTTCGTCAAAGGGTTGGCGTGAGAGGGTGAGAACTCGCCAACCTTCGCGCGAGAAATGACGAACGGCTGCATGGCCAATGCCACGGCTTGCCCCAGTTAAAACGAGGGTATTGCGCCCCTTTTTTGAAGAGGATGAAGCTGGGCTAGTTGCGGTATTTTTTTCCATTGTTCATCTCTAGTCGAAGCGTAACGCTTTGCCTATGGTGGAACGAAAAATAAGGGTAAGGCAATGAAACAGACGAGCGGAGCGATTTTAGCGATTGATCAAGGGACGACCTCTTCTCGCGCCATTGTGTTTGATGAACACCAACAGATCATAGCAATGGCTCAGCAAGAGTTCACCCAACACTTTCCAAAACCTGGTTGGGTGGAGCACGACGGGGAAGAAATCTGGGAAAGCGTTGTCAAAGTCTGCCGCGAGGCAATTGCTAAAGCTGGCTGTCCAATCGCTGCTATCGGCATTACCAATCAGCGTGAAACGACCTTGGTTTGGGATCGCAAAACCGGGAAACCAATCCACAATGCAATTGTCTGGCAAGATCGACGCACGGCTGATTATTGCGCAACCTTAAAAGACCAAGGTTTTGAAAAAGAGGTGATGGAGCGTACTGGACTGCTGCTCGACCCCTATTTTTCAGGGACAAAACTACGCTGGTTACTTGATCATGTGGAGGGCGCAAGGACAAAGGCTGAGGCTGGCGAATTGGCCTTTGGTACAGTCGATAGTTTTCTAATTTGGCGGTTAACAGGGGGCAAACGCCACACCAGCGATGCCACCAATGCTTCGCGCACTATGATGTATAATATCGGTACAAATAAATGGGACGATACGCTTCTCGAAATGCTGGGTATTCCCAAATCAATGCTGCCTGAGGTGCTCGATTGTGCAGCTGATTTTGGAATGGTCGAGGCCGATATTTTTGGAAGTGAAATTCCGATCTATGGAGTTGCTGGAGATCAACAGGCGGCGACCATCGGCAACGCTTGTTTTGAACCGGGGATGATGAAATCAACCTACGGCACTGGTTGTTTTGCCCTGTTGAACACGGGAGTTGATAGGGTGGCTTCAAAAAATCGTATGCTAACGACGATTGCCTATCGGCTTAATGGTCAGACGACATACGCTTTAGAAGGATCAATTTTTATGGCGGGGGCAACTGTACAGTGGTTGCGGGATGGTTTAAAAATTCTGAGCGATGCCTCGCAAACTGGGGCAATGGCGAAGGCTGCTGATGGGGAGCAAAATATTTACTTGGTTCCTGCATTCACCGGGCTTGGGGCGCCCTATTGGGATGCAAAGGCACGGGGGGCACTCTACGGGATGACCCGCAATACAGGGCCAAACGAAATCGCCAAAGCCGCCTTACAAGCGGTTTGTTATCAAACTCGTGATTTGCTTGAGGCGATGAAAGGAGATTGGGAAAACACGAGCGATACAGTCTTAAGGGTCGATGGTGGCATGGTATCTTCAAACTGGACGATGCAATTTTTGGCCGACATCCTGGACGCGCCAATTGATCGGCCAAAGATTTTAGAAACTACCGCCCTTGGGGTGGCGTGGCTTAGTGGCTCCCATGCTGGTGTTTGGCCTGACAAGGAGGGGTTTTCAAAAACCTGGGCGCTCGATCAACGTTTCCAATCAACCATGGATGAGACGAGGCGGAACCACCTTTTTGCGGGATGGAAAGATGCTGTGAAACGAACCCTGACAAACTAACAAGTAAATGTGAGAAATGATTTGTTGCGCGTAACTATTCTTGTCCATAAGGGAGCGGGAGCACATTGTATCGCAGACCATAAGGTTTGCGACAGGAGAAATAAGATATGAACCAGGCAATCAAACTGATCACAATCACAATGATAAGCGCAATGATAAGCGCTCAAGCCATCGGAGCTAGCTGGGCAGCAGAATTGGACGTGAAAAATTGGGCATCGGTGGAAACCGCCGCTAAGGGCCAAACAGTCTACTTCAATGCCTGGGGCGGATCGCAAAATATCAACGGTTACATCAAATGGGCTGGAAAGCAGATTGAAGCACGGTACGGTGTAAAAGTTGAGCACGTGAAATTAGACGATACTGCGAACGCCGTCGCAACGGTCATAGCAGAAAAGACCGCAGGAAAAGATAAGGGCGGGCGCATCGATTTAATTTGGATCAACGGCGAGAACTTTGCCGCTATGAAGCGCCAAGGATTGCTGTTCACCCCAAGCTGGGCCGACCAACTTCCCAATTGGCAGTATGTTGATGTTGAGAATAAGCCAACGATTACGGTAGATTTTACCATTCCAACAGACGGGCTAGAGGCGCCTTGGGGCGGTGCAAAATTGGTCTTCTTCCATGATACTGCCGCACAAAAAAATGGCGCTTTACCCGATTCAGTTTCTGATATCGTAACTTGGGCGGCAGCAAATAAGGGACGCTTTTCCTATCCTGCTCCACCGGATTTCATGGGCTCATCTTTTCTCAAACAAGCCCTATCCGAAGTTATTTTAGAACCAGCAAAATTACTGCAACCGGTTAAGGCCGATGAATTTCTTAGCCTGACCCAACCCCTATTTGATCTGCTCGACAAGCTACACCCGAATATGTGGCGCAGTGGGCGCACCTTCCCGAAAAATTATCCGGCAATGCGTCAACTTTTGGCAGATCGGGAACTGGATATCATTTTTGCTTTCAATCCAGCAGAAGCCTCAAGTGCGATCGCGCAAAATAAATTACCAAACACGGTACGCTCCTTCACCTTCTCGAACGGCACCTTGGGCAACACCCATTTTGTAGCGATCCCCTATAATGCGAATGCGAAAGCTGGGGCTTTGGTTCTTGCCAATTTTCTTCTCTCACCAGAAGCACAGGTACGTAAACAAAATCCAAAAGTTTGGGGCGACCCAACCGTGCTCAATATCAACAAGTTAAGCGACAAAGAAAAAGCTGCCTTTGCCGCACTGGATTTGGGCATTGCCACCTTAAAACCAGAAGAGCTAGGCTCAATGTTACCAGAACCACATCCCAGCTGGATGGTGGAAATTGAGAAAGAATGGACAAGACGCTATGGTGCTGGGAATTAATATTCGTCAAACCAAACCCTAGGGCGCCATGCTACGCCTCGCCCCAGCTTTTGCTATTGGAATTTTACTTGGACCCATAGCCTTTGGGCTTTTGGCCACCCTTTTGCCTGCCTTTGGTTACCTCCCCTCACTTGGGGGGGAGCATTTTACCTTGGAGCATTTTAATGCTCTTTGGAAAACCGCCGGTCTTGCCCATTCCATTGGCCTATCGCTGGCGACTGGCTTGCTCACCACCCTATTGGCATTGGCGATCGTGGCATTGTTTGTCAGCGGTTGGCACGGGACAAAAACCTTTGAGCGCGTACAGCATTTAATTTCACCCTTGCTGTCAATTCCCCATGCAGCGGCTGCCTTTGGTTTGGCTTTTTTAATCGCTCCTTCAGGAATGGTTTTTCGCATGCTCTCTCCTTGGGCGACAGGCAGCTCGCGCCCCCTAGATTTATTGATCTTGCAAGATCCTTGGGGGCTGACGATGATCGCTGGTTTGGTTTTAAAGGAAATCCCATTCCTCTTATTAGTAACCCTTGCAGCACTTCCGCAAACGCGAGCCAATCGTTCTGGTCAAATTGCCCAATCATTTGGTTATGGGAGGGTTTTTGGATTTCTGTTCGTTACCTGGCCCTTGATTTATCGCCAGATACGGCTGGCTGTTTTTGCT
>JAZGFF010000134.1:0-8438 GCA_036479095.1 Rhizobiaceae bacterium
TGATCGGTACATTTTAAACATGCTCTATGACCCGCTCCTTAAAGTTGGCAAGTCCCGCAAGGCTGTCCAAGGGGTGCTGCCTGCCGTTTTAAAACGGGTGAGAAAACGCATCGAAGGCGGCAAGTAGGGCGACCTCGCCCTCCTATGATTAATAGATTCTCACGTTAACCATTTTCGTTAAACCCTGCTTTACCAAGCCGAAAGGTAAACAAGAGGTTTCTACGTTAGGAACGATTTGATTCATCTTTCAGTTGGGAATTGCTGGCAAAGGTAGTTTTGCGGAGCTGTGCCGTAAAACTTGCTGCAGAGCACCGCTTATCAATTTGACGATTAGTAAGTGAGTACGTCGATCATGAAAACGTTTATTAAAGCAGCAGCATTAACTGTTGCGCTGAGCATTTTGCCTTTCCAGGCATTTGCCGGCCAACGCTATGCAACCCCTCCCCCAGTCACAATCAGCCCTGATTTATCATCGGCTTGGACTTTGCAAATTACCCCCCGTCGCGCCAATAAGGCTGACCGGTGGCGAGCAAAGCGCCCTCGTCGTTTAAAACGACACAGCCAAAAGAAGTATCGCTTGCTGAAGCCTGCTAAACGCTTGACTAAGCGCAAGAGCAATCGGGTTAATCGTACGGGTGTGATTACTGCTTCCGTTCAGCGCAAGAACACAAAATTACGTAGCTCTATCCCCTCAGATTTCAAACCTGATCTTCGTCCACAACTGGTCAATTATAATGGGGAGGCCAGGCCCGGTACATTGATTGTGAACACAGTGGAACGCCGTTTATACTTGGTACTCGATGGAGGCAAAGCCCGTCGATATGCCATTGGGGTTGGCAAGCCAGGGTTTGAGTGGGCCGGAACCCATAAAGTCTCTCGTAAAGCTGAATGGCCGTCTTGGCGTCCGCCAGCAGAAATGATCGAACGGGAGCGCAAAAAGGGGCGCAACTTGCCAGAGTTTATGGCTGGTGGCCCGAAAAACCCATTGGGCGCGCGGGCGCTTTATCTGGGCTCTACGATTTACCGTATCCACGGCACGACCCAACGTTGGAGTATCGGGAAAGCTGTTTCTTCGGGCTGTATCCGCATGCTCAATGAAGATGTAATGGATCTATATGACCGCGTACCGGTGGGTGCAAAAGTCAAGGTTATTTGATCTGAATCAATCCCTTGGGACAATAAAATAACCAAAACAGCAATTACAAACTTTGAGTCGTCCATTCTAATAACAGTTTGGGCGGCTTTTTTTGTGCCCTAAATAGTTACATAATCGCAACAAATGGTGTGAAAGAGCCGTTATTAACCATTCGCTGGAAAAAAGGTTCAACAATTGAGGGTTAAAGCGCTCGACTTTTTGAATGCAAATGATGTAAAAAGTAAGAAGAATGTTGGCAGAGGAAATACAAATGTTAGATAGAAAATCAGGTGCTGTAGGAATGCTGGTGAAATCAGCGCTAGTTCTTAGTGTTACATTGGCCAGCAGTACGGTTCTTTCAACTTCTACATTTGCTGAAACGACCCTATCTATTTATGGCGGTGCAAACTTTTCTCCCCATTCACGAGTAGAATATCATAACAGCCTGACCAACACGACAACGACAACAGCCGTTGGCTGGGATGGTGCGTCGTTTAAAATGCCTCCCTATTACGGTGTGCGTGCCACATGGTGGCTTGATTCTGCACCCGAATTTGGTGTGGCGCTAGATTTTACCCATGCAAAGGTTGAAGCTGCCCCCCTACCTGCTGGTTTTACGACCCTCGAATTCACAGATGGTATTAACTACCTCACTGTTAACGCCATGTACCGTTGGGACATGGGCAATGGTTTCACTCCATATGTTGGTTTAGGTGCTGGACTGACGATCCCCCACGTCGAGGTCGAAGCGCCAGGCATCTTACAAGGGCGCACATTTGAGTATCAAGTTACCGGCTTAGCTGCACAAGCTCTCGCTGGTGTGAGCTACCAGTTTGATGACAACTGGTCGATGTTCGGTGAAATTAAGACAAACTATGGCGTGGTAAATGCCCGATTGTTTGGTGGTGATACGTTAAAAACAAACATCATCAATAACCAAGTGATCTTTGGATTTACCTATAAGTTGTTTTAGAACCAACCGTTCAACTTTTGCCTTCTAGCTTTTCAGCCTAGCAACTTCTGCTTCTAATTCAGCAATGCGGTGCCCCATAAGATTGGTTACGGCATCGATGTCAGTTTCCGTGTAGCGTGGAGTGATGTGCTGTGGGCAATTCCAATCGAAGCCTTCTATATTAAATTTAATAGCTCTCTCAATTTTTGCACCATAGGCCTCATCCGTTATCGAGTGAAATAACCCAGCATCCTCTTCGAGAGCGACGACTTCTGCCCGGGCAAAAATCTTCAAACGCGAACGGCGTGGATAATCCATAAAGAACAGGGATACGCGGTCATCATCTACAAAATTACCGAGGCTGATATATTGTTTGTTGCCACGAAAATCTGCCATGGCAAGGTTGGTAGGCGATAGGACTTTCATGAAGCCGATTGGTCCGCCACGGTGTTGAAGATACGGCCATCCACCTGAACCGACACTAGCCATGTAACAACTGTCCTGATCGGCAATGAAGGCGATTTCGGCTTCGCCCAAACTGTCTGCGGGAGAATTTCCATCTGCAAAGGTGCGCGGGCTGCCATTTTCCTGTTGGGCTTTTTTTACGGACTCAGTGAAGGCCAGGTCGTAATATTTCTTACGCATTTGATTTCTCCATCAGCCAAGCTCGCGGGGTTTGGCGCCTCCATAAGCCCAGTTTAGCAATTTGATTGTGTGCACAATAGGTGTTTTTGTGCCGCTACCAATCTGTGTGAGGCATCCAATATTCCCAGCGGCAATAACACCAGGGTTTGTACTTTCAATATTTGCCACTTTTCTATCACGTAAAGTATTGGCAATGTTGGATTGCAAAATATTGTATGTCCCTGCCGATCCGCAACAAAGATGACCCTCTGGCACTTCTTTTACATTGAAGCCAGCAGCCCTCAACAGATCTTTTGGGGCGTTCAAAACCTTCTGCCCGTGCTGCAAAGAACAGGCGGCATGGTAGGCGATCGTAAGCTCGCTCTTGTTCGTAGGTTTTGGTAGTTTTAAATCGGCGAGGTACTCCGTAATATCCTTGGCAAGGGAAGAAATTCTTGCTGCTTTTTCAGCCCATTCCGCATCATTTCGTAACATATGCCCATAGTCTTTGATCGTGGTTCCACAGCCTGAGGTGGTAATAATGATCGCGTCTAACCCGCCATTTTCAATTTCCCTAGCCCATACCCCCACCATGTGGCGGGCTGCATTGAGCGCTTGTTCTTCGCGACCCATATGGTGCACTAGTGAACCACAACAGGCTTCACCTTCGGGCAACACAACTTCGGTTCCAACGCGATTTAGTAACTCGATCGTGGCCTTATTTATTTCGGTATCCAATACGGGTTGGGCACAACCGGTAAGTACAGCTACCCGGGCTTTTCGTTTTGTTGCTGTTTTAAAGGTGCCAGGCAGCACATATGGGGTATTCTTATCAATCCGCGAAGGCGCTAAGCGGAGCATGGCCGCAAGCGGTTTTAAGGGTTTGATCGCATCGAACAGGGGGGCGAAGGGTTTTCCAAACACAGAGAGTTTTGTCGCTATCGAGAACCTATTTCGGTAGGGCAAAATTGCCGCGAGCATGTTACGGGTCAGGCGATTGATAAGCGGGCGCTTGTACGTTTTTTCTATATGGACACGGGCATGATCAACCAGGTGCATATAGTGCACCCCAGAGGGACAGGTGCTCATGCAAGAGAGGCACGAGAGGCAGCGATCGATGTGAGTGACAATCTGCTCATCCGCAGCACGGTCATTTTCGAGCATATCTTTAATCAAATAAATCCGGCCCCGTGGAGAATCCATTTCATTGCCAAGGGTGATGTAGGTCGGGCAGGTAGCTGTGCAAAATCCGCAGTGGACGCAATTACGAAGAATCGCATCTGCATCTTTAATCTTTGGATCGGCCAGTTGGGCGAGGGAAAAATTGGTTTGCATTAGGTGCCCATTCTTCCAGGATTCAATACGCCCTTAGGATCAAAATTTTTACGATATCGTTGGCTGAGTGCATGTAATGGAGCAGGCTGGGGCTCGAACACAGGCACAGATTGGCGGGTTACAGCATCGGCTCTAATTAGGGTGGCATGACCGCCGCCATTATTCTTGATGCAGGTGCGGACAAGTTTGTCCTTTGACTGTTCTCCATGAATTTGCAACCAGATTAAACCCCCTTGCCAATCGTAATAGGCATCAGCAGATATCTCGTTTTTTATTGCTTCAACTATTTTGTAGCTTTCACTAGGGATACAGGAAACACGCCAGACGAAGGGAGCTTTTTCATCGGCAAAGGGCAAACAATCGCGCACCGCCTGCCATTGAGCCTTTGAAGTATGTTGGTCTAAACACTCTTGCTTACCAAACGGCTTTAAAAGCTTGGCGAGATTCTTGATCCGGTATTCAACCGAAGGGGAAAAACCTTCAATCCGCAGCAGGGTACTTGCTCTATCGGAAGCACTCATTGCCGGTAAGTGCGCGGCACCCGACACTTCCCCATTTGAACCCAGCGCCATTGCCATTGCTTCAATTGCTTCCCCATCATTCAATCCATAGAGGATTAGCGTTTGTTCTGTTTCCGATTTTGGCATTACTTTCATGGTGATATCAGTGAGAACTGCCAGCGTGCCATAGGCGCCCGTCAACCCCTTTGATAGATCATATCCAGTGACATTCTTGACTACACGGCCACCAGATTTGAACACTTCGCCGCGGCCAGAAACTGCGCTGATGCCCAAAATATGATCCCGCACCGAGCCGTATTTTATCCGGCGTGGCCCGCTTATATTTGTGTTGACCAAACCACCCAAAGTACCGGCACCAACCGCACCACCAAGCAATGGGCCAAGATCGGATGGTTCAAATTGGAACTCCTGATTGTGCTGATCGAGTAGAGAATAAATTTCCTTCAAGGGGGTTCCAGCTTTTGCAGATAGTACCAACTCATCTGGCTCAAACAATGTGACACCGCTCAACCCCGATAAATCTAAGATATGAGCAACTTGCATCGAATGGCCAAGGGCGCGCTTGCTGCCCTGCCCGATTATCTCCAACGGGATTTCTTCAGCCGCAGACCATTGCACGGCTGCTAACACATCCCCGTTTGTTTTGGGGAAAAGATCGACACTCTCCCTCATTAGAACCTCGGCAAATCTGGGAAGGGCATTTTTCCCTTATGGATGTGCATTCGGCCAAGCTCGGCGCAACGGTGTAACTGAGGAAAGACCTTGCCGGGGTTCAACAGATGCTTTTCATCAAATGCGCATTTCACCCGTTGTTGTTGTTTCAAATCGTCATTTGAAAACATCACCGGCATGAGATCACGTTTTTCTACCCCTACCCCGTGTTCGCCTGTTAGTACCCCACCAACCTCAACGCACAGTTTTAAAATATCCGCTCCAAATTCTTCAGTTTTCGCAAGCTCGCCTGGTATATTGGCATCGTACAGAATTAGCGGATGCAAGTTGCCATCCCCAGCATGAAAAACATTGGCCACCCGTAGGTCATAGTGCTTAGAAAGCTCCCGCATCCGCGCTAAGACTTTTGGCAATTGGCGGCGCGGTATCGTGCCATCCATACAATAATAATCTGGAGAAATTCGTCCCACTGCAGGAAAGGCGGCCTTGCGGCCAGCCCAGAAACTATTGCGTTCTTCTTCATTGTTAGAAATTCGCAAGGTGGAAGATTTATTCCTCTTAGCAATTTTTTCGACCCGCTTGATTAGGTAATCAACCTCGGCATCTGGGCCATCTAACTCAACAATCAGCAATGCTTCCACATCAAGGGGGTAACCGGCTTGAACGAAATCCTCGGCGGCTTGGATGGCAAGCCGATCCATCATTTCCATCCCACCTGGAATAATTCCTTGCGATATAATATCCGCAACGCACTGGCCGCCATCTTCGGAGGTTGGAAAACCTACAAGTAAAGCTCGCGCTGTTTCTGGTTTTTGTAAGATTCGCACCGTTACTTCTGTCACAACACCGAGCAGCCCTTCAGAACCAGTGATTACTCCTAGTAGATCATAACCTTCAGCCTCAAGATGTTTACCACCGAGGCGTATGCGCTCCCCTTCAATCGTGACGATCTCAACTCCGAGAACATTATTTGCTGTCAGCCCATATTTTAGGCTATGCACACCGCCAGAATTTTCTGCCACATTACCGCCAATCGAGCAGGCAATTTGGGAGGAAGGATCGGGGGCATAGTAAAAGCCTTCAGCAGCGACGGCATGAGAAATACCAAGATTGGTAACGCCGGGCTGAACTACAACGCAGCGATTGGGGTAATCAATATCCAACACTTTATTGAATTTCGACATAACCAGCAGCACCGCATCTTCCAAGGGTAGGGCTCCACCTGATAGGGAAGTTCCAGAACCGCGTGGGACAACTTTTATTCCTTGGCCATGGCAATATTTCAAAATCTCAGCCACCTGCGCTACTGTTTCAGGTAAGACCACGATGAATGGCAACGCCCTATAGGCCGTCAGACCATCGGATTCAAAAACCCGCATTTCATTTTCGTTTGAAACCACCCCTTCCCCAGGCACAATGCGGGAAAGCGCAGCGATAATTTGCTCTCGCCGCGCAAGTACATTTTTATCAAGGGCAGGCATTTTTGGGCCGGACATAGACATTTCCTTAAAAGTGGTAAATAATATTTACCAGTATTGATTTGGTTTGGGAAGAGCATCCATGATTTATTCTGCCATCGAACAGAACCGAACCGCAAAAGAGGTGGAACAGCAAATCGAGAGCCTCATCCTTGAGGGGGTGCTACGGGTCAATGATAAATTACCCGGCGAGCGGGCACTTTCAAAAGCCTTTAGCATCTCCCGGCCCATATTACGTGAAGCTTTGGCATCCTTAGAAAAACGCGGTCTACTCAATACTCGTCATGGGGGTGGTACCTATACATCTGATGTCATTGGCACGATGTTTGCCCCGGCCATTGTAGAACTGATAGGCTCTAACCCAAAAACTAAGACTGACTATCTGGAATACCGTCGTGAGATTGAGGGCATGACAGCAGCGATGGCAGCGAAGCGCGTCACGGAGGCAGATAAAACCCGCCTTGCTCAAATTATGGAAGCGATGGAACAAGCCCACACGGACGAGGATGCGGAACGAGAAGCCGCCGTGGATGTGGAGTTCCACAATGCAATTGGCGAGTGCGCCCACAACATTATCTTACTACACACTTTGCGCTCTTGTTATCGGCTCTTGTCCAATGACGTGTTTAACAACCGCGAACTGTTATATTCTGGTGAGGGGATGCGAGATAAGATGCTCCAACAACATAAAACTATTTACCTTTCTGTTATCAACGGCAAAGTAAAAGACGCTAAGAAAGCTGCCCAAGACCATATTATTTTTATTGAACAGGCTAGCCGCGAAGTTGAGCGCAATAATGAATGGAGTGCGGTCAGTGCATTACGGCTTGCACAACGGGACGAGATGGAGAATAAAAAAACTAGACGCAAAGCGTGTACATTGGAGAAGAAACCTTGAGCCAACCAAAAGTCGGATTATTTGTTACCTGTTTGGTTGATCTGTTTCGCCCCAATGTCGGATTTTCTGCCGTTGCGCTATTAGAAAATTCCGGCTGCATTGTATCCGTACCTCCTGCCCAAACCTGTTGCGGGCAGCCGGCTTATAATTCAGGTGATCGTGCTAATACCCGCGAAATAGCCGAACAGGTAATTACAGCATTTGAGAAATTTGATTTTGTTGTGGCTCCCTCGGGTTCCTGTGCAGCGATGCTTAAAAAGCATTATCCGACACTGTTTACGGGCGATGCGAAATGGGAAAAAAAATCGCAAGAATTTTCTGACAAGGTATTTGAGTTGGTCTCCTTTTTAAGTGATGTAATGTTCGTAAATTCTTTGGATGCAAAATTTGAAGGTAGCGTAACCTATCATGATTCCTGTTCTGGTCTGCGGGAAATGGGCATTGAGCAACAACCACGAAAACTGCTCTCGATGGTGGAAGGGGTAACCATCAAAGAAATGAAAGACCCTGATGTCTGCTGCGGCTTTGGAGGCACTTTTTGTGTGAAGTATTCTGAAATATCCAACGCTATTGTAGGTAAAAAAACGACCAACATTGAAGGCGCTGAGGCAGATATATTATTGGCGGGAGATCTTGGTTGTTTGATGAATATGGCTGGAAAGCTACAGCGCGAAGGTAAAAAAACCAAAGTCCGCCACGTCGCTGAAGTCTTAGCTGGACGTTTGGATGGCCCGGCAATCGGTGAAAAATCATGAAGATTACCACACCAGAATTTAAGAAAAATTCCACCAGTGCCCTTGCCAATAAAAACCTACAAAAAGCG
>JAZGFF010000135.1:0-2014 GCA_036479095.1 Rhizobiaceae bacterium
AGTTGAAAACTTATTTAACTGCACCACCAGCTCCTTCTCATCGTGCTCAATATGGAGATAGTCATTCTTCCTCAAACGCATAATAAGCGTTTGCCCATTGCGTCCCAAAGACGACTTCCACCACAGCGCATCTTTGCGGGCTAATTGGTAGGCATCAAATGTGGAGATCACCTCACCCGTCCATTTGCCTTTTTCGTCAAGCCAAATATCATAACAATAATTGCCGTCCCCCTTATAGGCTTTGTATTCGCTGCCCGCTTTATCCTTGAACGGAATAACTTTGAGCTTCTGCTCAATCCGCACCTTATAAACAGGTGGGTTCATAGCATCTGCCGCCATCAGCAATGCCTCTTTGAACATCGTTCCAGACAGACCTTCAGTCGCTTCAAGGAATGTTATTTTGGTGTGGTAATCTCGGATTTTTTCCAAGTCTTTTGGCGTTTTGAAACTGTCGCTATCCAAAGGTTTACGGGTAACAACCGTGCGCACGCCTTTCTTATCTGGCTCGCCTTCATCACCTTTGGGTATTCCGTAAGCGGTGTCATTGTGCATCGCACTTTGAATCCCGTGGTCTGGTTTATGGCTAACCACAATTTCCCGCACAGATTTCTCCACCGCCTCGCGGAAACCCTCCCAAGGCTCATCCACACCCGCCATTAAACGACCCGAATATTCCGCCTCGTTTAGTTTGGCTTTTTTGGCCGCGTGTTGCAGCATGCTCATATCCGTACAGGCCACAACAATCGCATCTATCGCATGGTGGCGATGATCATTACGGTTCTTCTTTTGCGCTTCAGATTCTGGTTCATTATGGCCACGAAGAACTGAGTTCAAACCCCAAATATGGCGCAGGTCAGCTGTTAATCGACCAGGGATCACGCGCACACGGTTCTCCGCGCCCTTATAGCCTTGCCCCCCATAAATCGCCTCAAGATAACCCTTAGCAAGGCGTGATATATATTGGGTGTCGGTGAGCTGGCGGGCAAGAAAACCGCCTTCTTCCCGCTCATACCGTTCCATTGAATCGGGCCCAAAACGCCAGTTTTTGTTCTTGGGAAGTTCCGCCGCCCGTTTAGATATTTCCACCCAATCGTAAACATCAGGAGAATGACCAAACGCCTCATGGGGCGTCTTGTTTGATTTGTCCCGATTGGCCTTCCGCATAGAAAGTGTTTTGTTGGAATAGCTGTCATCAAAGGTACGAGAGAAGGGCAGAATATGCTCGATTTCTACCTTATCTGAGAAAAGATCAGCAAGATTGATATGCTCTCCAGTAAAAGGACAACGCTTTTCAAGCGCATCAAAATCTTCATAGAGACGCAACCGCATTCGGTTTTCATAATTGTCAGGAATGCCCTGTTCAGCAAGGGTAGCTCGCCGTTTTTCATTGGCCGCCTGGTTCTCTTTTTGCTTAGTCTCAAGTTCGCCTCTGCCCTTGGCTGAGAGCGGTAAATCACGGGCAAGCTCGACAACAATTTGTTCTGGCGCACCAAAACGCTTAATCAAGTCATTCACAACTTTGCGGATTTGATTAAGCGCCACATGCACCGTTGGGTTGGCTATTTTACCATAGCGTTTTTCATTCAAATCCTTTGGATCACCAGTCCCAAAAGCAACAGAGCGTTCAAGAATATAGCCGTAATAGGGCAGACCTTTATCGAAGGGCTCACCCGTTGCGAATTGGCTATGGTCATAGCCCGCAAGTTTTGCGGCATCCGAATAAACCGTAACATCAGCCTCAAGATGCGGCAGCAATTTACCAAGGACAATACGGCTCAAGCTCCCATATCCAGCAGGCAAAGGACAGTCGGCAACACGAAAAGCTTGTTCTTCTTCAAGCCCATGATCGTTGCACAACCACTCGACCAATGTGGCCTCATCCTCCTCATTGATCAGCCTATCAACAATCTCATCTTGGGTTTGCAAATCAAGGTCAAACCACCCCTTCCCCCATCGCTCCTCTTGCATCAATTGGGCAGCAGTCTCGTCCCCTTGCAGGTCTTTGCGTTTATCA